>CAZNZH010000031.1:0-4350 GCA_964577445.1 uncultured Myxococcales bacterium | reverse complement strand
TCTGCGTCATCGGGCGCGTCATCTGCGTCATCGGGCGCGTCATCTGCGTCATCGGTCGCGTCATCCGCGTCATCGGTCGCGTCATCTGCGTCATCGGTCGCGTCATCTGCGTCATCGGGCGCGTCATCTGCGTCATCGGCGGCGTCGGCGTCGGCCTTCGCGGCCGCGACCTTCACCTTCAGCTCCTCGACCAGCGCCCCGACGTCCTCCCCCTTCTTTCCCAGCACGCAGATAGGCGTCCCCAGCGGCACCGTCTCGCCCTCGTCGACCAGCCGCGCCAGCATGACGCCGTCGTCGAAGCTCTCGAAGGTCATCGACGCCTTGTCGGTCTCGATGTCCGCCAGCGCCTCGCCGGCCGACACCTTCGCGCCGATCTCCACATGCCAGGCCCCGATGGTGCCCTCGCGCATGGTGTCCGACAGACGCGGCATCTCCACGATGATCGCCACGGCGTCCTCCTCAGGTCCGGTAGGTGACGGCGCGAGCCGCCCGAATGACGTCCGACGCGTCCGGGAGGCTGGCCGCCTCGAGGTTTTCGGCGTAGGGCATCGGCATGTCGAGCTGCGTCACCCGCGTCACCGGCGCGTCCAGGTGGTCGAAGAGCGCGTGCTGAATCCGGTAGCACAGCTCCGCGCCGATGCCGCCGAAGGGCCAGCCCTCCTCGACCGTCACCACCCGGTTCGTCTTGCGCACCGAGCGCGCGATGGTGTCCATGTCCAGGGGGCGCAGGGTGCGGAGATCGATGACCTCCGCGTCGATGCCGTCTTGGGCCAGCGCGTCCGCCGCGGCGTTCACCGCCTGCAGGCCGCGTGAATACCCGATGACGGTCACGCCGGCGCCCTCGCGCACCACGTTGGCCTTCCCCAGCGGCAGCACGTAGTCCGCCTCGTCGGAGACCTCGCCCACGTCGTTGTACATCAGCTCGGATTCCAAGAAGATCACCGGATCGTTGTCGCGGATCGCCGCCTTCAAGAGCCCCTTGCCGTCGTTGGGTGTGGCCGGCGCGACGACCTTCAGCCCCGGCACGTTGCAAAACCAGCTCTCGGTGGACTGCGAGTGCTGAGCGGCCAGCATGTGCGCCGCACCATTGGGGCCGCGAAACACGATGGGGATCCGGTACTGCCCGCCGCTCATCAGCCGCATCTTGGCCGCGCTGTTCCAGATTTGGTCCAGCGCCAGGATGCTGAAGTTGAAGGTCATCATCTCGACGATGGGCCGCAGCCCGACCATCGCGGCGCCGATCCCCACTCCGGCAAAGGACAGCTCGGTGATCGGCGTGTCGACCACCCGCCGCTCGCCGTACTTGTCCAGCAGCCCCTGGCTGACCTTGTAGGCGCCGTCGTAGTGGCCGACCTCCTCGCCCATGAGAAAGACGCGCTCGTCGCGCGCCATCTCTTCGTCCATGGCCTGGTTGAGGGCCTCGCGGAAGCTTATGGTCGCCATCGCGCGCTACTCCTGTGCCCGAATGTGCGGCGTCATCGCCTCGTCGGGCGACCAGCCCAGGGGCTCCGCGTAGACGTAGCGCCCGAGATCGCTCACCGACGGCTGCGGCGAATCGATGGCGAACTCCGAGGCGTCCGCGGCCACCTCCTTCGCCTCGTCGTCCCACGCCTCGATCTCGTCGGCGCTGGCCCACTCGCGGTCTAGCAGCGTGTTCGTCGCCATGCTGATGGGATCGTGCGCCTTGCGCTCGTCCACCTCGTCCTTGGTGCGGTACTTCGCCGGGTCGCTCATGGAGTGCCCGCGGAACCGGTAGCAGCGCGCCTCGATCAGCGTCGGCCGCCGCTCTTCCCGCGCCCGCTTGGCCGCCCGCCCGATGCAGGCGTAGACCTCGGTGACGTCCATGCCGTCGACCACCTCGCCCTCCATCCCGAAGGCCGACGCCTTGCTGGCGAGATCGCTGATAGCGCTGGCCCGGTTGAGCGGCGTACCCATGGCATACTGATTGTTTTCAATCACATAGATGACCGGCAGCTCCCACAGGCTCGCCAGGTTCAGCGACTCGTAGAAGGCCCCCTGGTTCATCGCGCCTTCACCAAAGAAGCAGATGGAGACGTCGTCTTTTTGCTCGTAGGCCGACGCGAACGCGAAGCCGGTGGCCAGCGGGATGTGTCCGCCCACGATGCCGTGCCCGCCGTGAAAGCGCTCCTCGGCGTTGAACAGGTGCATCGACCCGCCCCGACCGCGCGCGACGCCGGTGACCTTGCCCATCAGCTCGGCCATCACCGCCCGCGCCGAGCACCCCCGCAGCAGCGCGTGCCCGTGGTCGCGATACGCGGTCACTACATGATCTCGGGCCTTTAGCGCCCCCAGGGCGCCCACCGCGACGCCCTCCTGGCCGATGTAGAGGTGACAAAAACCGCTGATTCGACCCGCCGCGTATTCGCGCGCCGCCCGCTCCTCAAATCGCCGAATGAGCTGCATTTGTTTGAGAAATTCGCGCAGCTTGTCCCGCCCGACCAGGTCGGTGGCGGCCTCATCGCAGACCGCCGCCTGCTCCGTCTCCGCCATGACCATCCTCTCCGACTCAGTGGGTTTTCGCGGAGGCGCACCACGAGCCCCCGCCCCCTGTTCCTAGCCAATCGGCGCGCGCTTGGCAACGTCACCGCGGCGGCCAGGCGCTGCTAGCGCGGGGCCAGGCCGCGGCGCCGGCGGTCGGCGATTCGCCAGTCCGCCACGTCGTCTTTGGGGTAGACGGGGTCGTTGAAGGTCAGCTTCTCCACGGCGTCGCGGTCGGTGATCCCTTCGGTCTGCACGTAGATGTTCATCCGGCTGTGGGCCAGAAAGTAGATGCGGAACGGGAAGAAGCTCCGCACCACGCAGATGTCGGCCTTGGCGGGCGGCAGGCCCATGTCCCGGTAAAAGGCCGGCTTCATCGCCATGGGCGGCCCCTCGGTGACCACGACGCTGATGTTGCCCAGGCGCAGGACCCGACAGCGGCCGATGCCGGCCATGGTGCGCGCCGGGCCCAGGGTGCCGCGGACGGGCAGGGGGGTGTTCAGCTCGGGGTGCAGCGTCCCGCCGAGGGTGGTCTCGACCGCGGTCCCCTCCTCTCTTTCCCAGTGCGCGGCGATGAAGTCGGGGTCGCGCACCGGGACGTAGCTGATCAGCTCCGGCGCCTGCTCGAGGAGCGCGGCCAGGATGCGCGTGTTCTCGCCGGTGCCGCCCGCACCCACGACGTCCGACGCGTCGCAGATGCAGACCGTCCCGAGGCGCCTCAGCGTCCGCGCCTTCCGCACCTTGGCGATCGCCTCCTCCGGCGAGTCGAAGCGCGGCGGCTCGACCTTGCGCACCTTCCACGCCGCGTCGGCCAGCTCCTCGGCCAGCCGCTCGGCCAGCGCCGCGTCGTCGTCGGTCACCACCACGGTGCTCCACCCGAGATCGGGGTGGTCATTCCACAGGTGGCACATGAAGAGAGACACGTAGCGCACCCGCGGGTCCCGCTCCATGCGCCGCATCGCGCGAAAGAGCGGCCGCATGGTCGGGAAGATGTCCACGGTGGTCCCGCCGCCGGTCACCATGGGCAGCGAGCGCCAGGCCACCGTCGGCTTCATCCGGCCCAGCACCAGGTCGACCAGGATGCCGCCCGCCCGCTGCCCCACCGCGCGGTGGTCCCGGTGCGGGTTGGTGCGAAACCCGCAGATGGCGTCGGCGAGCCGGATGTCGTCGGCGGTGAGCTGCGCGTGGAGATCCATGGTGCAGACGATGGGGACGTCCGGGCCGAGCACCTCTTTAGCGACGCTGAGCAGGTCCACCTCGGGCTTGGCCGAACCGACCGCGCCCATCGCGCCGTGCAGCGCGAAGAAGAGCCCGTCGAGGTGGCCCGCGCCCTCCAGTGCGGCGCGCAGGCGCTCCTTGAAGTGCGCGAAACAGTCCGCGGAGAGCGGGCCGCCCGAGATCGCCCACGCCGAAAAGAGCGGCACCGCCTTGATCCGGCCCCCGCCCTGCTTTTCCACCGCGCGCCGAAACCCCGACAGCTCGGCGTTGTTCAAAAAGCCCTTCACCTCGACGCCCCGGCTCATGGTCGCGCCGTGCAGCGTCGCGCCGACCAGCAGGTGGCTGCGCTCGAAGTCCACGAGCTCGGTCAAGACCGGTGAGCCGGAGTTCGACTCTTGAGCGATGCGTACGTAGCCGATGCGCTTCATCGCCGGCCCGCTCGCAGCTTGCCTTTCGCACGATCGCGCAGCGCCGCCGCGCGGTCCAGCGCGCCGAAGATGGGGTCGCCGTACTTGCGCACCAGGGCGCCCAGCTTGTCGTCCTTCCCGCTCGCCACCAGGTCCACCTCGCCGCCACCGGGCCCGTACATGGCCTCCATCACCTTGAGCACCTCTTTTTTCACCAGCCCGCGCA
>CAZNZH010000030.1:0-15565 GCA_964577445.1 uncultured Myxococcales bacterium | reverse complement strand
AGATGGTTTCCGGCACCCTCGTCGGCATCGTCGCGGTCGCACTAATCGCGATCTTCGCTCTCGGCCGCAGCCTGTGCTCGATCAGCCACAAGGATTTGCTCGGCAAAACCGTGGACATGGGCCGGCGCGGCTCGGTCAGCGGCACGACGGGCACTATCGCTGCGGTGGTGACGCTGCTGCTGGCCGTCGGCTATTCAATTGGCTGGATTCCGCTCACGGTGCCGGTCGTCGCCGGCATGGTCGTGCTCGGCGGCGTCTGTTGGCTGGTGGCCGCGTTCGTCTTCGCAACGATCCGGGAGCAACCGGGCGCGACCGCGGGCGGCATCGACGGCCTGGCCGCGGTCATCGGGCAGCTCGGCCTGCTGCGCAGCGACGCCCAGCTCCGCCGCCTCATCGTGACGCGCACCTTGCTGCTGTCGACCGCGCTGGCGCCGCCCTTCTACGTCGCGCTCAGCGGCGACAGCGCGGCCAGCGGCCTGGGCACGCTCGGCCCCTTCATGGTCGCGGCGGCGGCGGCGAGCCTCGCCAGCACCTACGTCTGGGGGCGGCTCGCCGACCGATCGAGTCGCCGCGTGCTGATGCTCGCGGCGACCCTCGGCGCGCTGGCGAACGGGGTCGCCGCCTTCGTCGCGCTGGCGATGCCGGCCGTGCTGGAGCAGGCGTCATTGCTGCCGGCGCTGCTGTTCGTGCTCATGATCGCGCACCAGGGCGTGCGGCTCGGGCGTTCAGTGCACGTCGTCGACATGGCGGACCGCGACGACCGCGCGACGTACACCGCGCTCAGCAACTCGCTGGTCGGCCTCATCCTGCTCGCCGCCGGCGTCTTCGGTGTCATCGCGCAGTGGCTGGGCATCGGCGCCGTGCTGGCGATCTTCACGTCCATGGCCGCCCTGGCGATCTTCGCCGCGGCGGGGTTGGACGACGTTCAGCGCGACGACGGTGCCTGGCGCTGACGATGGACGCTGACCGTTGACGCTGATGGCTGTGTGCCCCGGCTCCGCGGCCGCGGGGAGGTCGGCGACCAGGTGCGGGCGGCGCAGGGTGAGGTCTTCGAGGTCCATGACGTTCACCTCTGCCTTCGCACCCGGCGTCGGCGCGCCGGGGTCGTTCATGCTGATGCAGCACGCCGCGCCGTGGGTCATCATCCTGGCGACCTGCTCCAGCGGAACTGGTCGCCCAGACGGCGCGTGAGACAGGTCTGGCCGTCGCCACACGCGCGTCATGGCCGTAGACTCCCGGGGCCGCGAGCAGCAGGAGACGCAGATGGAGCGGGTGAATCCCTTGGCGAAGGGGGCGGGCGCGGGGAGGCTGGCGCGATGGGGGATCCTGGCGGCCCTCTTCGTCGTGGCTTGCGGCTCGGAGCGCTCGGCTCGCGACGCCGGCAGCGTTGACGTAGACGTCTCGGACGCTGCCCCGGACTCGTCGAGTGACGGGCGCGTCTTTGAGATACCGGCCTGGCCCACGCCCGCGGTGACCCTGCCGGCCGCTTGCGGCGTGACCGAGGCGCAGTTCTGCGACCCGCTCGACGGTCGCGGCTGCGCGGCCGGTGAGGTCTGCGACCTCGCGGCGGACGGCACGTGGCAGTGCTCGCCGGCCGGCGAGGGCGCGCCGGCGGGGGAGGGCGCAGCCTGTGACGGGCTACAGGGGCCCTTTTGCGGCGCCGGGCTGACCTGTGTGGGCACCCACACGGCCCACGCAAAGTGCGCGCGCATCTGCTGCGGCGGCTGCGATGAGGGCACCTGCGAGGTCCTGCACGCCGTCGGGCCGAGCGCTGGGCAGGTCGGCGCCTGCGTCGCCGAGGACCCGGGCACGGTCACGCTCGGCAACCAGCCCGCGCGCATCCAGGGGCGTGGGCACGTCGTCACCTGGACCGGCTGGCGCGACGCGCTGGAGCGTCAGATGGGGTGGTACGCCTCGACCTGCGACGACGTGGGCGGCTACCCGCTGCTCGCCAGCGCCACCCACTACGGCGCGACCTGCGATCCCGGCGACAGCATGGAGGTCATCGCCGCGCTCCAGAACGGCACCGCCATCCTCTCGTACCTGGCCTGGCAGCAGTACGCGGGCCGGGACGACCCGGCGCTGCTCGCGACGGCCCGCCGCTTCGGGGACTACCTGGTCGACGAGGACGTCACGCCCGACGAGGGGCTGTGGCCGCGGGTCTTCCGCTCCACAGGCCACCCGCTCACCTTTCCCCAGCCGCCCGACTGCGGCATCCGCTCGGACACGCCCTACCAGATCGAGCCGGACAAGCTCGGGATCGCGGGCGTCGCGCTGCTCGCGCTGAGTCAGGCCACCGGCGAGCCGCGCTACGCCGAGGCCGCCCTCCACAACGCCCTCGTCCTGGCCGATAACCTCGTGGAGGCCGACGAGGTGTCCTCGCCGTGGCCCTTCCGCGTCGATTGGCGCGACGGCTCGATGGGAGAGATCATCCCGGAGCCGATCTCGGGCAATATGTCCTATAATCTCCGGCTCATGGACGCGCTCATCGCCGCCGGCCACACCGAGCTACAGGCCGCCCGCGACAGCCTGTGGGCCTGGATGCGCGACGTGCAGTTCCCGAACGCGGCCGGCGACGGCAGCCTGTGGGCGGAGTTCTTCGAGGACTGGTTCATGCAGGAAAACCGCACCGCGTGGGCCCCGCTGGCGGCGGCCAGCTACCTGATGGAGCGCCGCGACGCGCTGGACCCGGACTGGTATCAGCACGCCGATCTCCTGCTGCGCTTCGTCGAGGAGACCTTCGTCGACATCCGCGACGGCTTCCCGGTCTGCATCGAGCAGGACTTCGACCGCAACCCCTTCGGCGGCATCCTGTCGACCTACGCCGCCGCCGAGGCGCGCTGGGCCGCCCTGACCGGCGACGCCACCCGGCGCGCCCGCGCCTACATCGCCACCGCGCTCCTCATCCAGTCCGTCGCCTCCGACGGCTGCCCCGCCGACCGCGCGCTGCACGGCGGCTGCGGCGGCTGGCAGGAGGACGCCCACACCGACCGCATCCACAACCTCGTCACGGTGCTCCAAGCCTTCCCCCACTGGGCGGACTGACCCGGAGCGCCCGAGCCCCTGCGGCCCGCCCCACCGGCGCGAGGGTCGGCGTAAGTCGCCTGCGACGCCATCATCAGCCGTCGCGATGGTCTACACCTCGGCGTAGCGGGCCCTGGACCCGGCGCTCCAGGCGTCACGCCAGCCGCTGCCGGAGCAAGAAGCGAAGATCCTCGGCTGCTTCTGTCACGGTTTGAAAGAATCAGCGTCAGACGCCTGCAACCTGTGGATCTGGTTCGTCGAAGCGAGGCGGGTCTCTCGACGCCTCGTGGCGGCCACCGTTTAGTTTATGGGAACAGCCTCCTACCGCGACCGTGGAATAGTGACTCCACCGGGTGATGGATCATGCCCCCGCACTCATCTCGTCGGCTCATGTCGAGCGAGCGACTTACATAGCGACCTCCCTTCATGTAGCAAGATTGGCCAAGCTCGGCCCACCGCACCGGAGAATCACGGAGACGCGCTGCTCACCGACCGCCTCACGCCTCGGTCGGGGAAGCCGTCAGGAAGAAAAGCGACGGACGGTGAGACTCTCACGTTGAAAATCGACGCGACCACAGCGATAGTAGTTGCCACCACGGACCGGACCGTGCGTGGCTGCAGTGGTTTGCTAAACGAACGTCGAAAAGCGTCGGTCACCAGATAGGTGGCGACGGTGGTTGTGCGAGCCTGATCATCAACGGAGGGCACGAACGATGGCAGAAGAGACAGTCTACCTCAACGAACGTGGAATCAAGGTGACCAACGCCCGCGTGGTTTGTACCGGTGACACCTACGCACTGGCCAACATCACATCGTGCAAGGCCCGAACAGATGTGCGGGTGGGTACCGACAGGGACAAGGAGAACCTGAAAACGGCGCTCACCTGGGGCGGGATCGTCTTGGGAGTCCTGGTAGCGTTTGCCGGTGGCATCATGCCGGGGCTCGTGCTTGCAGGCATCGGAATCATCGCATCGATGTTCATCAAACCGGAGTTTCAGTACAACGCATATCGCGTGCTCTTCGGCTCGTCCTCGGGCGAGCAAGAGGCTGTGACCTCCGACGACGAGGCCTGGGTCAGGCGCGTCGTAGACGCCGTCAACGAGGCGATCATCGGGCGTGGTTGACTCGGGAACCCGGTGAAGTTGGCCGCGTGAGGTCCCGGCACCGGCGGGCGGCGGCTCACCCTCAAGTCACAGTTCGTCGCCCAAGGATATCCGGCAGGCGAAGGCGCTTCACCTTGGTCATCCAGATCTTGTTGGACGCGCAGTAGCGCTCAAGCTCCAGCGGCTCGAACCCCTCTCGCCGGAGGTAGTCCATCGTCGCGCGGACGCCGAGCGCGCCCATGGTCAGGAAGCGCAGGAAGCTCGTGTTGACCTTGAAGCCCATCAGCCGTCGCCCTGGGCTGCCCGCGCATCGATGAGCTCCTGCGGGTCGCAACCGACCGCCCGCGCCAGGGCGAAGATGTTTTTGAGGGAGAGGTTGCGCTGACCGCGCTCGACCGAGCTGACGTAGGTTCGGTGGAGGCCCGCTCGGGCGGCGAGCTCCTCTTGCGACAGGCCCGTCGACGTGCGCAGGCGGCGCAGGTTGCGTGCGAGGATGTCCTTCGGGTCGAGCTGCGCCAATCGGTACCTCTCGCGATTGAGCCGACCGCGAAAGCTAGGCGCTTGACGACTCTGCGTCTACAGACTATGCGTCACGCCCCTGGCATACACGAGCCGAGGTGAGGATGAACATCAAGCCCGACGAGATCGGTATCCCAGACGTCATCCGCGCCCCCCGGACGGACCGGATCTACAACTGCCACGCCTACCTCACCAAGGTGCCCGTGGCGGCCATTCTCCCCTTCGTGCAGCAGTTCACGCGCCCGGGCGAGGTCGTCCTGGATCCCTTCGCCGGCTCGGGCATGACGGGGCTTGCGGCGGCGATGCAGGGCCGTCGCGCCCAGCTCGCGGACATCTCGGTGCTCGGCCAGCACATCGCGCGGGGCTACCTCGCAGAGGTCAGCCCTTCAGCGCTTCGCGAATCCGCGCAGAGGGTCGTCTCGGACGCGCGCGATGCCCTGGGGGCGCTCTACCTGACACGCCGGGCTTCCGACCGCGCGCAGGTCGAGCTGAGGCGCACGGTCTGGTCGTTCACCTATGTGTGCCCGGCGTGCTCGAAGCCGATGATCTACTACCGGCACCTCCGGAAAAGCGGGTCCGCACAGCCTGAGGCCTGCCCGAGTTGCAGTGAGCCGTTCGTCAGGCGTTCCTGGCTCAAGGCCGATGATGTTGCGGTCGAGGTGGTCGTCCTCGGTGAAGATGGCAAGCTCGTCGGCCAGGATGTCCAGGACATCGATTTGCAGGCTATCGCGGAGGCCAAGGCAGACGCGCGTCGCGAGCAGGTGCCCAGCCGTCACATCGACGAGCACCGCGAGATGTACCGGCGCTCTGCCCTCGGCAAGCACGGCCTGACAGAGACGAAGCTGTTCTTCTCTCCCCGAAACGCCGTGGCGCTGCTCGAGCTGTGGAGCGCCATCCACGGCATCGAAGACGAGCGGCTTCGCACCAAGCTGCGCTTCGCCTTCACCGCGATCCTCCCTCGCGCTTCCCGCCGGTACCAGTGGGGGCCGAAGCGACCATTGAACGCGCAGAACCAGACCTATTACATCGCGCCCGTGTACTACGAGTGGAACGTCTTCGACCTCTTCCTGCGGAAGGTCGAGGCCGCCATCCGCGCGGACGAGGAGCTGCACCGCGCCACGCCGCTCTTCGCCCACGACGTAGCCGGCAACGTGCAGTACGAGCTGTCATCGGCTGACGCTCTGAACCATCTTGGCGATCGGACGGTGGACTATGTCTTCACCGACCCGCCCTTCGGCAGCAACATCTTCTATAGCGACATGAACCTCTTCCAGGAAGCGTGGCTGGGCTCGACCACTCAGCACGCGCGGGAGGCGGTCATGCACACCACCGGGCCGCGGAAGAACGGGGCCGCACAGCGGTACGAAGCGCTGCTCCAAGGCGCTTTCGGCGAGGCCTTCCGCGTGCTCAAGCCGGGCCGGTACATGTCGGTGGTCTTCGGCAACAGCAACGGCGCCATCTGGGCGCTGGTCCAACGCGCGCTGAAGGGCGCCGGTTTCGACGCTGTACCGATCCATGTGGCCATCCTCGACAAGGGCCAGCGCTCGGTGAAGGGCCTGAACTCGGGTTGTGAGGGAGTCGTCACCGTCGACCTCGTGCTCACCGTTCGGAAACCGGACGTCGGAGAGGAGAGCGAGCGGGCGGCTTCGTCGTTGGCAGACGCCCACGACCTGCTCGACGCCGCTGTCAGCTCGCTCGACGCCGAACGAGCCCGCAACCCGAGCTACGTCTACGCCGCTACCGTGCGGGAGGCGATTCGGCGGCATCAGCGCGTGGACAACCTGCACCTCGGCGATGTGCTCATCGCTCTGCGGAACGCCGGATACACGATCGACAGCAAGACCGGCCTGCTGAGCCGACCCGCGTGCGCCGACCGGCTGCGGGCCTCGTCTGCGGGTGCCGCCGCCGTAGGAGCCGGCGTCTGATGCCCCTCGCCACACCCACGGGCCATCACGCGTGGTGCGTGTCGCCTCGCGGGACTTCCCATGGAGCATCACGCGCCACGCATGATGCCCCTTGGGAACCCCCATGGACCGTCACGCGCCACGCATGATGCCCCTTGGGAGCCTCCATGGAGCATCACGCGCCACGCATGATGCCCCTTGGGAGCCCCCATGGACCGTCACGCGTCACGAGTGATGCCCCTTGGGAACCGCCATGGGCCGTCGGTCGGCGGTCCGTCTGTGCGCGGGGTGCCGCGGCTTTGACAATGCGCGGCTGGCGTCAGTATAGAGGGGCCCGGCCGCGCGGGAGGCGCTCTCGATGCCTAGATTTAGCGTCCATAATCGTCCGAACGCGGCGCCGGAGCCGGGGGGCGCGGTGAAGCAGCGCGTGCCGAAGCCGAAGTGGCTGAAGGTGCCGGCGCCCGGGGGGCCTCGGTATGAGGCGATTCGGCAGCGCCTCAAGGGGCTCAACCTGCACACCGTGTGTCAGGAGGCACAGTGCCCCAACATGGGCGAGTGCTGGGGCGGCGGCACCGCGACGATCATGCTGATGGGCGACACCTGCACGCGCGGGTGTCGGTTCTGCGCCGTGGAGACGGGGCGGCCTGGGCCCCTGGACCCGAGCGAGCCGGAGAACACCGCCCGCGCCGTGGCCGCCATGGGCGTCGATTACATCGTCATCACCTCGGTCAACCGCGATGACCTGCCCGACGGCGGGGCCTTTCACTTCGCCAAGACCGTGACGATGCTGCGCGAGCTGGCGCCGCAGGTGATGGTCGAGGTGCTGGTGCCGGACTTTCAGGGGCGCCTGGCGTCGGTCGACGCGCTCATCGAGGCCGGGCCCGAGGTCATCGCCCACAACGTCGAGACGGTGCCGCGGCTCAGCCGCCGCGTCCGCGACGCGCGCGCCAGCTTCGAGCAGTCGCTGACCGTCCTCAACCACATCGACCAAGCGGGGAAGGGCAGGGGCCCTGGCGGCGTCGACATCCTGGCCAAGACCTCCATCATGATGGGGCTCGGCGAGACCGAGCCCGAGGTGCAAGAGGCCCTCGAGCGCCTGCGCGCGGTCGGAACCGACGTCGTGACCTTCGGGCAGTATCTCCAGCCCAGCCCAAAGCACCACGAGGTCGTCGAGTTCGTCACGCCCGCCGTCTTCGACGCGTGGGCTGAGCGCGCGCTGGCCATGGGGTTTGTCTACGTCGCCTCCGGGCCGCTGGTCCGCTCGAGCTACCGCGCAGGCGAATACTACCTGCGCGCGCACCTCGACGCGGCGCGGGGCGGCGCGGTGGGCGAGGGCCACGGCCGCTCGTGAAGGCGGCCCGCGCGAAGAAGGCGAAGGCCGCCGACGCGCCGGTGCCCCGCGGCGCTGACACCGCCGCCGACTCGGCCGAGAGCGCGCAGCCCGAGATCCCTCGCGCCCGCATCGTCGGGCTCCTCCGTGAGGCGCGCGCCCTCGAAGAGCTCCTCGAGCGCCTGGCCGACGCCGGCCACATCGGCA
The DNA here is from genome assembly GCA_964577445.1 of uncultured Myxococcales bacterium. GTDB lineage: Bacteria > Myxococcota_A > UBA9042 > PHBI01 > JACKFB01 > JACKFB01. Next base: position 7,478 of record CAZNZH010000030.1, on the reverse strand, counting down.
CCACCCGCCCGGCCGGCGACGCCCGCGCGGCCATGATCGGCGCCGCCCTGGCGCTCAAGCCCGGCGACTTCGTCTTCGGCACGGCCCGCGACCTGCCCGCCGCCCTCGCCCGCGGCGCCAGTCTCGAGCTGGTGCTGCGCCAAGCCTACGCGGTCAGCGGCGACCCGGCGCTGGGCCGCGGCCTCCCCGGCGCGCTCCAAGACGCGTCGCTCGGCGTCCGGCTGACCGACGGCGGGCCGGCCAATCACCTCGTCCACGCCTCGGGCTTCGGCCACGCGTCAGCCATCCGCCGCGCCCCCCGCGTGGCCCTCGCACTTTTCGGCAGCGCGGCGCAGGCCCAGGGCGACGTCCACGCCGCGCTCGGCTTCGCCGCGGTCTACAAGGCCCAGACCATCTTCGTCGCCCGCGGCCCCATCGAAGACGAGCTCTGGCTCGACGCCATAGGCGACGCCTGGGGAATTCGCGCCGTCCGCGTGACCGGCGACGACGCCGGCGCGGTCTACGCGGCCGTGAGCGACGCCAGACGCCGCGCGATCTCGGGCGAGGGCCCGACGGTCATCGACGCTCGCCTCGACGGCCCGGCGCGCCCCGTCGACGAAGCGCGCTTCCGCGACCAGGGCGTGCAAGACGCGGCCGCCGTGGCCGCCGTCGCCGCCGACATCCGCGCCCGCCTCGGTGCCGCCCGGCAAGCCGCCGAGGCCGCCGCCCCCATCGCCGCCGCCAGCCTCACCCGCGAGGTCTTCGCCGCCACGCCCTGGTTTCTCGCCACGCCCGACCCCACGGAGCGCGCGTCATGAGGTCCATGAACCTGGTCCAGGCCGTCAACGAGGCCCTCGGCGTCGCGCTACAGGCCGACGAGGACGTCGTGCTGCTCGGCGAGGACATCGGGCGCTTCGGCGGCGTCTTTCGCGCCACGGCGGGCCTGCGCGACCGCTTCGGCGAAGACCGCGTCATCGACACGCCGCTGAGCGAAGCCGGCATCATCGGCACGGCGGTCGGCATGGCGCTCTACGGCCTCAAGCCGGTGGCCGAGATCCAGTTCTCCGACTTCATCTACCCGGGCTTCGACCACATCGTCAACGAGCTCGCCAAGTATCGATACCGCTCCGGTGGCCAGTTCCCGTGCCCGGTCACCATCCGCACGCCCGTCGGCGGCGGCATCCGCGGCGGCCACTACCACTCCCAGAGCCCCGAGGCCTACTTCATCCACACCCCGGGCCTCGTCGTGGTCTGCCCGTCCACGCCCCGCGACGCCAAAGGCTTGCTGCTGGCCAGCATCCGCTCGCCCGACCCGGTGCTCTTCTTGGAACCCAAGCCCATCTACCGAAAGGCCGTCGGCGAGGTCCCCGACGGCGACTACGAGGTCCCGCTCGGCCAGGCCCGGGTCGTCCGCGACGGCGCCGACATCACGCTCATCGCCTGGGGCGCGATGGTCTCGCTGTGCGAAGAGGCCGCCGCCCGCATCGCCCCCAGCGGCATCGAGTGCACCATCATCGACTCGCGGACGCTGTGGCCGCTGGACATCGACACCATCGCCGACGCCGTGAGCGCCACCGGCCGCTGCGTCATCGTCCACGAGGCGCCCCAGACCTGCGGCTTCGGCGCCGAGCTGGTCGCCCTCATCCAGAGGCGCTGCTTTCTGCACCTCGAGGCCCCGCTCGAGCGCGTCACCGGCTGGGACACGCCCTTCCCGTACACCCTCGAGCACGCCTACCTGCCCAGCGTCGAGCGCGTGCTACAAGCCGTCGAGGCCACCATCGCGTTCTGATCCCACGACCGTCGTGGCCCGCCCCGGAGTTTGTCGATGCGCTACGAGTTCAAGCTGCCCGATCTGGCCGAGGGCATGGTGGAGGGCGAGATCGTCGGCTGGCTGGTCGCCACGGGCGACGCCGTCATCGCGGAGCAGCCCATGGTCGAGGTCATGACCGACAAGGCGACGGTCGTCATCTCGAGCCCGCGCTCGGGCACGGTGCTCGAGCTCGGCTACCAGTCCGGCGACCTGGCACCCGTGGGGACCACGCTCTTCGTGCTCGACGTCGAGGGCGACGCCGGGGAGGTCGCCGAGACCAAGGTCGAGACCAGCGCCCCGCAGGCCGCCCCCGCCGCAGCCCCAAAAACCGAGGCGGCGCCTGCCTACTCGGCGAGCGCCGTCGACGCCCCGCCCGCGGTCACGCGCGGCGCCGGCAAGTCCGTCGCGACGCCGGCCACCCGCCGCCTCGCCCGCGAGCTGGGGGTCGACGTGGGCCAGGTCGAGGGCAGCGGCCCCGGCGGCCGGGTCACCCCCGAAGACGTCCGCGCCTTCGTCGAGAGCCGCTCCCGCAGCCACGCCAGCGCCCCCGTCTCCGCCGCCAGCGCCCACGCCATGGCCCCGCTCATCGCCCGCCGCGCCACCGGCGAGGAGTCCGAGACCCGCACGCCGCTGCGTGGCCTCCGCCGCGCCATCCACGACACCATGGCCCGCTCCAAGCGCACCGCGGCGCATTTCACCTACGTCGAGGAGATCGACTGTACCAATCTGGTACAGGCTCGCGAGCGCCTCAAGGCCGCCGCCGACGCCGCCGGCGTGCGCCTGAGCTACCTGCCCTTTATCGCCAAGGCCTCGCTGCTCGCCATGCGCGCCTTCCCCAAGATGAACGCCACCATGGACGACGCCGCCGGCGAGTTCGTGCAGTGGGGCCACCACCACCTGGGCATCGCCGCGGCCACCGACGCCGGCCTCACCGTCCCGGTCATCCGCTTCGCCAGCGATCTGACCCTCATCGAGCTGTCGGCGCGCATCGTCGACCTCTCCGACAAGGCCCGCCGTAACCGCCTCAGCCCCGAAGAGGCCCGCGGCTCGACCTTCACCATCACCAGCCTGGGCAAGATCGGCGGGCTCTTCGCCACGCCCATCATCAACCACCCCGAGGTCGCCATCTTGGGCATCCACAAGATGGAGCCGCGCGCGGTCGTCCGCGACGGCGCCATCGTGGCGCGCCAGATGATGAACATCAGCGTGTCCTTCGACCACCGCGTCATCGACGGCCATGAGGGCGCGGCGTTCGCCCAGCGCATCAAGACCTACCTCGAAGACCCCGACCTGATGCTGCTGGAGATGCGGTGAGCGCGGAGCGCAAGAAGTCGGCGAGTGGTCAGGCGGCACCTCGCCAGATCCTCGCGGAGGACGGTCGCCTCGTCGCGGGCGCCAGCGTGCCCGAGGGCCTCACCGGCGACGATCTCCGTGAGCTCTACCGCCTGATGCTGCGCCAGCGGCTGCTCGACGACCTCATGCTGACGCTGCAACGCCAAGGCCGCATCGGCTTCTACGGCCCGGCGACCGGCCAGGAGGCGGCGGTCTTCGGCTCCGGCAAGGCCTTAGCCCCCGGCGACTGGGTGCTGCCGGCGCTCCGCGAGGGCGGCGTGGCGCTGATGCGCGGCTATCCGCTGCGCGACTACCTGGCCCAGTGCTTTGGCAACGCGCTGGATGTGACCCACGGGCGGCAGATGCCGTGTCATTACGGCAGCCGCGCGCAAAACCAGCCGACGCTCTCGTCGCCCATCGGCACCCAGCTCCCCCACGCGGCCGGCGTGGCCTGGGCGATGAAGCTCAAGGGCGCCGACACCATCGCCATCGGCTACCTGGGCGACGGCGCCACCAGCGAGAGCGACTTCCACACCGCGCTCGACTTCGCCGGCCGCTTCACGCTGCCCGTCGTCTTCTTCTGCCAAAATAACCAGTGGGCCATCAGCGTGCCGGTGAGCGCTCAGACCGCCGCGAAGTCCCTGGCCGCCAAAGCCTGTGCCTACCGCATGCCCGGCGTGCAGGTCGACGGCAACGACGCGCTGGCGGTCTACGCGACCACCCGCGAGGCGCGCGCTCGCGCCGTGCGAGGCGAGGGCCCGACCTTCATCGAGGCCCTGACCTGGCGCATGGGCGCCCACTCGACCAGCGACGACCCGACCCGCTACCGCGACGAGTCGGTCACCGAGCAGTGGAAAGCCCGCGATCCCATCCTGCGTCTGGGCCGCTTTCTGGTCTCCGAGACGCTCTCGGCCGAGCGCGATCTCGAGCTGCTCCGCGAGGCCCAAGCCCGCGAGCTCCGCGAGGTCTTGGCCGAGGTCGAGGCCGCCTCGCCCAGCGTCCCGCTCCACACGATGTTCGACGACGTCTACGCCGTCCGCCCGCCGCACCTCGAGGCCCAGGCCGCCGAGGCCGAGACGTTCGGGATCCCGACCCCTCCGCACTGAGAAACCCCCGATGGCAGCTACCTCAAAGACGATGGAGACCCAGGCCGTCATCATCGGCGCTGGCCCCGCCGGCTACGTCGCGGCCATTCGCTTGGGCCAGCTCGGCATCTCCGCGGTCCTGGTCGAAAAGGGCGAGCTCGGCGGCACCTGCCTCAACGTCGGCTGCATCCCCTCCAAGGCGCTGATCTCGGCCTCGAAGCTGGTCCAGCAGATAGGCGCCGCCGAGGTCATGGGCATCACCTGCGAGGGCGTGACCGTCGACCTCGGCCAGATGATGCGGTGGAAGGACGGCATCGTCGCCAAGCTCACCGGCGGCGTGGCCCAGCTCGTCCGAGGGCAGGGCGGGCAGATCGTCCGTGGGCGCGCCAGCTTTGAGGGGCCGAAGACCCTGCGCGTCGAGGGCGCAGACGCCGTCACGACGGTGCGCTTTGAGCACGCGATCGTGGCGACCGGCTCGGTGCCGTCGTCGATCCCCGGCTTCGAGTTCGACGGCCGCCACGTCGTCAGCTCCACCGAGGCCCTGGCCTGGACCGCCGCGCCCAAGCGCCTCATCGTCATCGGCGGCGGCTATATCGGGATGGAGCTGGGCGGCGTCTGGCAGCGCCTCGGCAGCGAGGTCACGGTGGTCGAGTTCGAAGACCGGGTGCTGCCCGGCTTCGATAAAGACCTCGCGCGCCCGGTGGTGAAGCGCTTTCAGGCCCAGGGCGGCACGCTGATGACCGGCACCCGCGCCCGCGGTTTTCGTGCGGTCAAGGGCGGCGTCGAGGTCGAGGTGGAGTCGCGAAGAGACAGCAAACGCCTGACGATCTCGGCCGACGTCATCCTGCTCACGGTGGGGCGGCGGCCGCTGTCGGCGGGGCTGGGGCTGGAAAAAGCCGGCGTGGCCATCGACGCCAAGGGCTTCATCGCGGTGGACGGCGCTCAGCGGACCAACGTGGCCCACATCTTCGCGGTGGGCGACGTGGCCGGCGAGCCCATGTTGGCGCACAAAGGCTCGAAGGAGGGCGAGGTCGCCGCCGAGGTCATCGCTGGCCGCCCGTCGGCCTTTGACGTCGCCTCCATCCCGGCTGTCGTCTTCACCGACCCCGAGATAGCGACCGTGGGCATGACCGAGGGCGAGGCCCAGGCCGCCGGGTTCGTGCCCAAGGCCGCGCGCTTTGCCTTCGCGGCGAACGGGCGCGCGCTGTCGCTCAACGACGCCGAGGGCTTCGTCCGGCTGGTGGCGTGTTCGGAGACGGAGCGCCTCTTGGGCGCGCAGATCGTGGGGCCGGAGGCGTCCAACCTCATCGCCGAGCTGGGCCTCGCCATCGAGATGGGGGCGCTGGTCAGCGACGTGGGCCTGACGATCCACGCCCACCCGACCCTGGCCGAGGCGGTGATGGAGGCGGCGAACGCCGTCAGCGGCCACGCGATCCACGCGCCGCCGGCTCGTCGATGACGCACCCGCCCGAGCTCGCGGGCGCGCCGAAGCGGCTGCGGGTGAGGGATCTCGGGCTGTGCCTTTACGCACAGGCGCTGGAGATCCAGGAGGGCCTGGTCGCCCAGCGCCAGCGCGGGGAGGGCTGTGACACCCTGCTCTTCGTGGAGCACCCGCCCGTCTTCACGGTGGGCCGCAGGCGCAGCGCGCGGGGTAACCTCTTGGCGCCGGGCGACACGCCGGTGGTCGAGGTCAGCCGCGGCGGCGACGTGACCTGGCACGGGCCCGGGCAGCTCGTCGGCTATCCCATCCTGGCGCTGGGGGCCGGCGAGCGCGACCTCCATGGGCTCCTGCGGCGGCTCGAGGGCGCGATCATCGACGCGCTGGCCGAGCCCCTCGGCGCCATCGGGCAGAGAGCCGACCGGCGCGAGGGCTACACCGGCGTGTGGTGCGCCGGTAAGAAGCTCGTCAGCTTGGGGGTGGCCGTGCGGGGCTGGGTGAGCTTTCACGGCTTCGCGCTGAACGTGAACCCGGACCTCGCCTGGTTTCAGCGCATCAACCCGTGCGGCCTCGAGTCGCGCGTGATGGGGTCGCTCGAGTCCCTGGGCGCGCCGCTGCCGGACCCGGCGGCGCTGCGTCGAGACCTCGCCGCCGCCATCGCCCGCGCCTTCGGCCGGGCCGTGGCCCCAGACGCAGAGACGCCCGAAGAACCTTAGTTCCCCGGGCGTCTCGTGCGGTCAGGCCGCGAGCCGGCCTACTCGTCGTCTTCCAGCTTGAGCTTCGACTCGAACTGCTTGCGCAGGTTCAACGCGACCTCACTCGGCACCGGGGCGTACTTCGAGAACTCCATGGAGAACTCGGCCTTGCCCTGGGTCGCCGAGCGCAGCACCGTCGAGTAGCCGAACATCTCCGACAGCGGGACCTCGGCGTCGGTGCGGCAGAAGCCGCCGTCGTCGGTCGTGCCCATGATGATGCCGCGGCGCTGGTTGATCGTGCGCAGGATGTTGCCCTGGTGCTCGGCGGGCCCCTCGACGGACACGCCCATGATGGGCTCGAGGATGACCGGCTTCGCCCGGGGGTACGCCTCGCGGAAGGCGCCGCGCGCGGCCGACTGGAAGGCGTTGTCCGACGAGTCCACGGCGTGGGACTGGCCGTCCGTGACCACGCAGCGCACGTTGACGACGGGGAAACCGATGAGGCGCCCCTTGTCCATGCTCTTCTTGAAGCCCTTCTCGATGGAGCTCTTGAACTCCGTCGGGATGTTGCCGCCGGTGACCTCCCAGATGAACTCGAACTCGGCGGTCTCCGCGGGCTCGATGCGCCCGACCACGCGGCCGAACTGACCCGAGCCACCGGTCTGCTTTTTGTGCAGGTAGTTGTACTCGGCGGTCTGGGTGACCGTCTCGCGGTAGGCCACCTGGGGCTGACCGACGACGACCTCGCACTGGTACTCGCGCTTCATGCGCTCGACGTACACGTCGAGGTGAAGCTCGCCCATGCCGCAGATGATGGTCTCACCGCTCTCCGGGTCCATGAAGGTGCGGAAGGTCGGGTCCTCCTTCGTGAAGCGCTGGAGCGCCTTCGAGAGGTTCGTCTGCGCCTGGTTGTCTTTCGGCTTGATCGACATCTCGATGACCGGCTCGGGCACGAACATGGCCGTCATGGTGGCTTCGATGGTGCCGTCGGTGAACGTGTCGCCCGACGCGCAGTCGACGCCAAAGAGCGCCACGATGTCGCCCGCGGACGCGTCGGTGATGTCCTCCATCTCGTCGGAGTGCATGCGGACGATGCGGCCGACCTTGACCTTCTTCTGGGTCCGCATGTTGTAGATGAA
>CAZNZH010000029.1:0-15771 GCA_964577445.1 uncultured Myxococcales bacterium | reverse complement strand
GGGGGGGGGGGGGGGGGGGGGGGGGGGGGGGGGGGGGGGGGGGGGGCCCCCGCGGCCGGGCTCGAGCGGGAGGCCACCAACGCGAGCGCGGCGGCGACGATGGCGGCGACGCCGACGCGCAGGGCGGTGAGGCCGAGGCCGAAGGCGACCAGGGAGGCGAGGATGACGTCGAGGCCGAGCATGGAGGCCGCGATCCCGTAGGCGGGAGAAGGCTTCGCGGGCGCTGAGCTCGGGGGGAGGGTGCGCGCGCCGGCCAGGGCACCGCGGCAGAGCTCGAGGGGCGCGCGATCGCTGGGGGGAAGCCGCGACACCAGGACCACCAGCACGAGGCCGAGCAGCAAGGCGGGTGCCAGGTCGAGGGCGAGGGCGAGGGCTGCGCCGGCCGGGTCGGAGTGGAGGTCGCCCGAGTGACCGTGGGCGTCGCCGTGTAGCAGGACGACCCCGACCACCAGAGCGGCGCCCAGCAGCGCGCCGAGCCCGCCGGGGACGTGGTTGTCGGTGGGGGGCCGGGGCTCGGCGGTGGGGTCGTCGACCGGGTGCTCGAACACGATGTGGAGCAGCGCGCCGGCGACGAGGGCCTGAAAGGTGAGCAGCGCGGTGGTCGGCAGCTCGCGGATGCCGATCTGGCCGAGGAGATAGCCCGCGACGGTGGCGGCGGCGATGAGCGCCAGCAAGCCGGTGGCGGTCAGGATCCCGTGGCGGGGCCGGACGGTCCACCAGATGACCAGCCCGAACGGGATGCGGTGGAGGATCACGCTCAGGCCCAAGCCCCAGTCGCCGGCGCCCGCGACGTGGCCGTGCGCGTCGACGGTGCCGGTGGGCGCGAGGGCGGCGCCGTCCAGCATCGCGTGAATGGCGAGGCCGAAGAGCGCCGCCGCGACCAGGAGCGCCCGGCCGCTGCCTTCGCTGCGGTGGCCTTCGAGGACGTGTTCGAGTCCGCGCGGCAGCCAGAGGCCCACCACGGCCGCCCCGACCGGCCACAGCCCCGCGCCGACCAGGGCCGAGGGCAGCACCTCGAGGAAGATGAGCCCCGTGATCGACGTGATGACGAAGGCGTCCAGCATCGAGAGCAGCCCGCGGCTGGCGCCGAAGGCACGCACGATGAGCGGGCCGGCCAAGAGCGCCGCGAGGCTCGCGAGGAGAAGCAGCATCTCACCTGCGTTGGGGGGGAAGCGGGCGGCGCGCAGGGTAAGCGGGAAGGGTGGCGCTTATCAATCAGGGAAGCGCGGTGGATTCAGGCTGCGGGGGCCGAGGAGGGGAGGGGGCAGGCATCTTTGCTGCGCTGCGGGGCGCAAGACCATGCGCCGGAACGCTTTGAGCGCCGCCGGAGGCTGCGGCTAAGGGGGCGACGATACACGGTGAATCGAGTCTCCGGGTGCGCTATGATGCGCCTCCGTTGTCGCCCGGAGGTCCTCCCGATGCCGTCTTATTCGCAGCGCGTTCGTCCGTTTGTCCTGGCGTTCTGTGCGGCGGCCGCGCTGGCGCTGGTCGCGGGGTGTGGCGACAGCAAGGTCGCCGGGGCCGAGGACGTCAAGGTGGACGCAGCTTCGCCGAAGGACGCGGCCGGCGCCGACGTCGTAGGGTTGGGCGACCTGCCCACGACGGACCTCGCCGGGCCGGACGCCGAGGACGCGACCTCCGACGCGGCCGACGGCGACGCGGTGGACTGCGAGGGCTGCTTCGGCTCGCCCTGCAGCACGAACTCCGACTGCTTCAGCGGCTGGTGTGTCGACGGGCCCCTGGGCGGCACCTGCACGCAGCTCTGCGAGTCGGCGTGCCCCACGGATTGGACGTGCCGGGCCGTCGGCGGCGGCGGCGACCCGCAGTTCATCTGCATCTGGGTGCACCAGCCCTACTGCCGGCCCTGCCGCGTCGACGGCGACTGCGCGCACCCCCTGGCCAGCGGGTTTTCGAACCGGTGCGTGGCGCGCCCCGACGGATCGGGCTCGTTTTGCGCGACCGAGTGCCAAGCGGGCGGCTCGTGCCCCAGCGGCGCGTCGTGCGGGGAGATCGCGGCCGGCGGGGACCAGCGCTGTCTGCCCGACAGCGGCGAGTGCGAGTGCTCGGCTCAGCACATCGAGGCGGGGGCCTCCACCGATTGCTCGGTCCATAACGAGTTTGGCACCTGCGCAGGCACCCGCGCCTGCTCGGCGAGCGGGCTGAGCGCCTGTGACGCGGCCACCCCCGCGGAGGAGCTGTGCAATGGCGAAGACGACGACTGCGACGGCACGATCGACGAGGACTTCAACCCGGGCGGCAGCAAGGCCTTCGCGCCCGACGGCGGCGCCGCGGTGAAGCTCGGCGCGGCCTGCAGCGAGGGGGATTGCGGCGCGGGTCAGGTCGTGTGCTCAGCCGACGGGCTGTCGGCGATGTGCAACGGGACCGGCGTCGGCGCGACCGAGATCTGCAACGGCAAAGACGACGACTGCGACGGGGCCACCGACGAGAATTTCAAGGCCGGCGGCACGGTGACCTTCACAGACCTCGACGGGACCACCGGGCTGGTGCTGGGCGACCCGTGCGGCGTGGGCGCGTGCGCGGGGGGCGAGGTGGTGTGCGCGCCCAGCACGGTGGCGTTGGCCTGCTCGACGCACGACAAGGCCGGGCCGGAGCTGTGCAACCTGGTCGATGACGACTGCAACGGGAGCGTCGACGACGGGCTGCTGGTCAAAAACGACCTGACCAAGCTCGGCGAGGCCGGCTGCCTCACCGACGGCGTGTGCGGGCTCAAGGACGTGACGACCGCGACCTGCGTCGGCGGCGCGTGGAGCTGCATCTACGACAGCCCCTTCTACGAGGTCGAGGAGGTGAGCTGCGACAACCGCGACAACGACTGCGACGGGGCGCTGGACGAGCTGCCGTCGACGCTGGACGCGGACACCCTCGCGGCGATCGGCTGCCTCAACCAGGGCGTCTGCGCCGTCCCCGGGTCGACCACCGCGACCTGCTCCAACGGAGCGTGGAACTGCATCTACGGCCACCCGGCGTATCAAATTGTCGAGACGCGCTGCGACGGCTTTGACAACGACTGCAACGGCAGCGTCGACCCGGACGGCATCGAGGAAGCGCAGAAGGTGTTTCAGGACCTGGACATGGACGGCTTCGGGAACCCCGATGTGTGGGCGAATCAGTGCTCGCCCGGCGCGGGTTGGGTGAAGAACGACGACGACTGCTACGGCGACCAGAACATCTCGGTGAACCCGGATCATGAGGCGTGGGAGACCAACCCCCACGTGGCCGGGAACTTCGATTGGAACTGCGATACGAAGGCGGAGAAGCGCTACACGTCCGTGGTCGGGAAGTGCAAGGGCACGCTGTCGACGGATCTCTCGACCTTTTCGCTGTGCGTGCCCACCACGGGCAACGCCGAGGGCTGGCGCATCAAGGCCGCCGAGTGCGGGACCGAGGCGAACTGGCACGAGCAGGGCGACTGCCAGATTCACTTCCTCACCGGCGCGTCGGGGTTCGGCGCCGACGAGGACTCGATCGGGTGCGTCGCGGGGCTGTTCTGCGCCGCCGCGTGCACCTGGGATTCGCCGACCAAGAAGAAGCAGGAGTGCCGCTGAGGCTGGCGGCCGAAGATCGCGCTTTACAGGGCGAGGGGTCGCGACCGACAGTCCGCCGCGCCGGAGGGATGATGGGTGACGCGGACACAGGCGCTGGGGACGAGTCGAAGCGGTGTCGCTGCGGGTACGCGAAGGGCGACGGCATGATCGCCGAAGAGCCGCGCTACTCGTTCGCCGGGACCATGGCGCTGCTCTTCGGCATCACCGCACCCCCCATTTCGCTTCGGTACACGTGCCGCAAGTGCGGCGAGGTGCTGGACGAGACGAGCGACCCGGCGCTGCTGAGCCACCACCACTCCTGAGCGGGCCCGTGTGCCGGTCCCTTGAGTTGGCATCGTCCGCTCAGGCGTGCATGCTGTGTCAATGGACACACAGCCCGATCAGGTCATCTCGTTTTGGCTCGGTGAGCCGTCGGCGGACGGCTCGGTCGACCCGGCCGTGCAGGCGCGGTGGTGGACGAAGGATCCCGAGTTCGACGCGACCATCCGCGAGCGCTTCGGCGACACGATCGCACAAGCGCTGGCCGGTGAATTGGAGGCCTGGACCGCGACCGCCCGCGGGACCCTGGCGGCGATCATCGTGCTGGACCAGTTCACGCGCAACGTGTTCCGCGACACCGGGGCGATGTTCTCCGGCGACGCGCGCGCGCGGGGGCTGAGCCGGCGGCTGCTCGACGGGCCCGGCTACGCGACCTTGCGGCCGACCGAGCGCTATTTCGCCCTGATGCCGCTGATGCATTCGGAGGCGCTGGAGGACCAGCGCGAGGGCGTCGCGCGCTTCACGGCCGAGGCCCTCGCGGTACCGGAGGCGGGGCGGAAGCTCTTCGCGGGCGGGGCGGACTTCGCGGGCAAGCACGCCGTCATCATCGAGCGATTCGGGCGCTTCCCACACCGCAACCACCTGCTCGGCCGCACGTCGACCGAGGAGGAGGCGGCGTTTCTGAAGACCCCGGGGTCGTCGTTCTGACGGGCGGGCTCTGAGCGGCCGAGCCGGCGCCTCAGGGGGCGGGCAGCGCCTCGATGTCCGAGGCCTTGCACGCGGCGGGCGCGGTGACGGGGTTACAGCGCGAGGGCTGGCCGCCGGGGATGGCGAAGGTCCACGGCGCGTCCGGCGTGCCGGCCGGGAAGTCGGTGCTGATGAAGTTGGCGCCTGAAGCCAGGGCCGCATTCGCCCGCGCGGTGAGCTCGTCGGGCGTGCTGTCGGCGTCGCCCGTGCTCGAGCGGACCAGGTAGCCCTCGGCCAGCGCGGTGGCGATGGCGCCCCCTTGGCTGCCGGCGTCGCTGAGCTCGAGCACGCAGCCCCACGGCTCGCCGCGCCCGCCCCGCATGAAGATCATCGCGCCCACGAGCCCCGGGAAGGTGGCGAGGTAGGCGTCGCGGTTTTTGTCATCGTCGAGCATGACGAACATCACCTTGTCGCGCGTCTCGCCGAGGGTCGGCCAGCCGTCCATGGTCAGCCGCTGGCGGATGCTGTCGCGAGACCCGCGCAGATCGTCTGGACGCAGCACGCGCTCCGGCGGCCAGATCGCGCGCAGCACGGCGTCCACCTCGAGGTAATGCGAAGCCAGCTTCTGGCTGTCGGCCTCGTCCTTGGGCTCGATGAGCACCCAGAGCAGGTGGTGGCCCGGGTGCGCGTCGGACCACTGGCGCACGGTCTGAAGGCAGGTCGCGAGGTCCGGGCAGGTCGACGCCGAGTCCAGCAGCGGCAGGTGAAACACCGCGAGCTCGCCCGGCCCCGAGTAGTGAATGTCCAGCTCGACCTGCCTGACGCCCTGCGCGCCCAACTGCACGTCCAGGGGCGCGTGGGTGTAGTCCCACGGGGGGATCGTCTCCTCGTCCGCCCGCACATGATAGCTGTTGTGTGTCCCGAGCGCCTGGATGTGGTTGACCCGCAAGGTGTCGTCGAGCGGGTAGTCGGGGCGCGCGGGCGCGACTTCGCCGGGCGGCAGGTCGGTCGCCGCGTCGTCGATCATCTCCGCCTGAGCGTCGGCGTCCGGGGAGGCCGTGCCCACCGGCGCCCCGCAGCCGAGCCCGAGCACGCAAACACACGCCGCGACGCGTAGCCCAAGCCGAACTCCCAAGGTGGTCTCCGGTGCCGTGTGACAGGGGCGAGCCGCCGGTGGCGCGCCGCGGGCGGAGCATACGCGATCCTGCGCCTCGCCGCCTCGCCGCCGCGCTTGCCGGCGTCCCCGCCTTCCCGTATCCGGTGGACCCTCCCCGGTCGAGACAGGCCCCGCGCGCCACAGCCATGAGCCACGCTCCCCATCAAAGCGAAAGCCGCGCCTTCCGTCGACTGGCGACCCTGGTCCTCCGGCATCGCCTCGCGTTCACCGCGCTCATCATCGCCATCACGGGGTCGCTCGCCTACGCGACCGCCACGCGGCTGCTGATCGACAACAGCGCCGAGCTCTTCATGCCCGACGACGACCCCAGCTTTCGCGCGCTCGAGGACCTGCGCGACGCCTTCGGCCGCGATCAGTTCTTCCTGGTCCTCGTCGAGGGCGACGTCTTCAGCCGCCCCCTACCTCGAGCGCCTGCGCGCGCTGCGCGAGTCGATTCGCGACTTCTCCCCGGCGGTGGCCTCGCTGGGCGAGCGGCGGCGTGACCGGGACCTGCGACGCGGCGCCCCGCCGACCCCGCGGCTGACCGAGGCCGCGCCCGACGCGTTCGGCGAGTTCGAGGGCGACGACGACAGCGGCTGGGGCGACGAGGCGGGCGGCTCGGTCGCCGACCAGATCATCTCGGTCCTCGACGCCCGCCGGACCTGGATGGAGGGCGACACCCTGCGCGTCGACGCCTGGCTCGACCCTCTCCCCGCCGACGACGCCGAGCTCAACGCCCGCGCCCGCGCCATGCTCGCCGAGCCCACCCTGGTCGGCAACGTCCTCGCCCGAGACGGCCGCGCCTCCGTGCTCGCCGCCCGCCCCGACGCGCCGCCGCGACCTCACCCTCGCCGACATGACCTTCCGCGCCTCCTGGCGCGAGGCCAGCGCCTACGGCCCCCTGGTCGCCCACATCGACGCCGGCATCGCCCGCTACCTGGCCCCGCTCCGCGGCCGCATCACCGCGCGCTCCACAGGCAGCGTCTACACGTTCTACAGCGTCGTCACGACCCTGGTGGCCGATCTCGCCCGCAGCTTGGGCGTCGCGCTGGTCGTCATCACGCTGCTGATGGGCCTGTTTCTGCGCGACATGCGCCTGGGGCTGGTCGCGATGGTCCCGAACCTGCTGCCCATCGTCTTCGTCATCGCCTTCATGGGCCTGACCGGCGTCCCCATCGACCTGAACTCGCTGCTCATCGCCAGCATCGCCATCGGCATCGTGGTCGACGACACCATCCACCTGCTGCATCACCTCGAGGCCCACCTCGACCGCGGCGCGGGCGTGGAGGCGTCGCTCTTGGCGGCCCGCCGCGACGCCGGCCGGGCGGTCGTCGCGACGTCGCTGCTGCTGATGCTCGGGTTTTTCATCTTCGCGGGTGCTGAGATCGAGCCCGTCCGTCGCTTCGGTGTGCTCATCGGCCTGACCGTCGTGATGGCGCTGCTCACCGACCTCATCACCCTGCCCGCGCTCCTGCGCCTTCTCTATCGCAAGCGCAGCGCGCCGGATTCGGCCGAAGCGATGTTGAGCTGAGGTCGCCCAGTCGCCATGCTCGCCCCATGAGCGTGAGCGGATTCAAGCGACGCAGGAGGGATCTCGGGCTGGCGCTCGTGCTCCTGCTCGGGGCTACAGCCGGCTGCGAGGTGCCGCTGGTCTCGGGCCCGGACGCCGGCGCCGCGCTCGAGGTCGAGGTCGAGGTCGGGGCGGACACCGCGTCCCCGCCGGACGCCGAGGCCAAAGCGGACGCGGGCGCCGGTGCTGACGCCGCGAGCGACGCGGCGGCCGAGGTCGACGCCGACGCGCAGCCCGGCGCCGACACCGCGGCAGACTCGGGCGCGGACACCGACGCCAGCACCGACGCCAGCACCGACGCCAGCAGCGACGCCAGCACCGACGCCAGCACCGACGCCAGCACCGACGCTGACGCGGGGCCGCCGCCGCCACCCGCGGGCCTGCTCGAGACGGCCCGGCTCACGGTCGCGGCCAGCCCCGAAGGCAGCCCCCACCTGGGAGAGATCGCCGTCGATGGCGACCGCGTCTACCTCGCCAACTCCTTCGCCGGGGTCACGGCGTTGCAGCAAACAACATCCAATGGCCTCAGCGTGACCTCGGCATGGACCGGGATCCCGGCCAAGCCGCGATGCACGACCATTTCGGTCCATCGGCCCTCGCAGACCCTGTACTGCGCGACGCCGGCTTACGGCGCGAACGGCGTCGCGTCGGGAGCGGTCAGCGCCTACGGGTTGGAGATCCCCGGCTCTCCCTTGGTGCGCGACGCGCTCGCGTTGGTAGAGCCCGACGCGGCCTTCGCCGACCTCGAGGTGGTCGAGCGCGCGCTATACCTCGCGGCGTTCGAGGGTGGCCTCATGCGCGCGCCGATCGGGCTCGACGGGGCGCTGGGGGCGGCGGCGGCCACCGGGATAGGGTCGCACACCGTGGCGGTCACCCACGCCGGGACCCAGCTCGCGCTCCTCGATCTCGACGAGGGGCTGGTGCTGGCGACCCACGCCCCCACGGGCGTCACGCAGACGGGCGCGCTGGCGCTGGACGGGCCGCTGCTGGACGTCAGCGTCCGCGGTGAGCGCGTGGCGGTCGCCTTGGGGTCGGCGGGCGTCGCGGTGGTCGACATCTCCGGCGCGCAGCCGCTGGAGGTCGCCCGCGTCACCCCCCACGGCGTGGCGGCGTCGGTGGCGCTGGGAGACGGCGCGCTGGTCGTCGGCTGCCTGTCGGGGCTCTACCTCTATGACCTGGGCTCGAGCCCGCCGGCCCTGCGCGGCTTCGTGCCGGCCCACCAGGCCATCCTCGACGTCGCGTGGACTCCTGCGGGCGTCGTCGCGTCGGACTGGGGCATGGTCTTCGCCGCGCGCCCCGACCCGACCGGCGCCGTGCTGACCCCGGACAGCGACCGCGGCGGCTACGTGGGACCCGGCGTGGACTCGACCCTGCGCCTCGCCAACCCCGGCCTCACGCCGCTGGATGTCCTCGCGACCGGGCCGAGCGGCGCCGCGCTCGCCACCGCAGCCCTCGCGCCCCAAAGCGAGCTCGACCTCACCTTCCCAGCGGCGCTGAACCCGACGGGTGCTGCGCTCACCGTCCGGATCGGCACCGTCCAGGCGGCCCTGGCCTTCGCCACGCCGCCCGTGCCACGCGACGTCTTCTTGCTCAAACGCCCGGCCGGCCACGATCCCCTGACCGGGCGCCCCGCGCTCGGCGACCCCTTCCCGCGCCTGCGCGTCGCCGCCTGGCCGTCGGGGGACCCGCTGGACCTGCCGCTGCCCGGCGTCCGCCAGCGCGTGGTGGGCCACGCCGACGATTGCGTCGCGATGTGGCCGCAGCTCCGCGATCTCGACTGGCTGGCGTCGAAGGGGCTGGCGCCCGACGGCGCGCAGGTCATCGCGTTGGCCGCCCGCGGCCACAATCTCCCGCAGTTCGTGGCCCAGTGGCGGCTGGACCACCTGACCCACGCGGTCCACGACGTGCCGTCGGGCATCCTGCTTTTGGACTCGGGCGACATCACCTACGGCCCGACCCTCTACAGCGACGTCCTGTTTTTGGGCGAGTGGCCCGGCGGCGCCCACCACCCGTCGGACTACGTCGGGGATGAGGGCGGCGGCGTGCGCGGGATCGAGCGGCTCTATCGCGGCGCCTGGCCCCTGCGCCCCGCGCTGTGAGACGCCCCCCGGGGGGCCCCCTGCGTTCGGTCGTTGACAGCGCCAGCGCGGCGCTCAACGCTCAGCTCACTGTGACCGACGCCACGCCGAGATCCCTCGTTTTACCTGACGCCGCCTACGCGGTGGACGTCCAGCGTCCGAGCTGGGTGATCGCGTTTCTGCGCGAGGTGCGCGCGACGCTGCTCGACGAGGACGCGTGGCCCGCCGCGTCGGCTCAGGGCCCTGACGGCGAGCCGGAGCCGGAGCCGGCGCTGGGGTTCGAGGCCTGGGTCGAGGCGCGCATCCCGCGGCTGTGGTTGCGGGAGTCTCTCGACGTCGCCGGCGGCCTGCGCGGTCGGCTCTTCTTTCACACCCTCGCGCGTCAGGCGCGGCTGGTGGTCGAGACCCTGCGGCGGGTGCGCGGTGAGGTCGACCAGCAGCTACCGCTCGAGGTGTTGCTGGTCTGGGGGGCGAGCGTCGACGCCGATCGCGCCGTGGCGGACCTCATCGCGCTGCTCCACGACGCGCGCGCAGGGGAGGGGGTCCCGACCGACGCGTTCAAGCGGCGGCTGCGCGGCCCGGCGCGGGCCATCGGGCGGGCGCTGCTCAAGCGCCGCCTGCCTGAAGGTCACCCGCTCAGCGGCCACGGCGTTCACCGCCTGGTCCTGCACCACGACGCGCTGTTGACCGCGCGGCTGGCGGCGGAGCTCGCGAGCGGGGACCCGGCGGACAGCGACGCGCTCTCCGGTGCCTTCGCCGCGCGCACCCAGGCCGACCGGACGGAGCGCCTGCTCTGCTTTGAGGCCGTGCTCGGCTTGGTGTGGGCGGACGGCCGGCTGGACGCTCGCGAGGCGCGGCTGCTGGCGGCCCTGGCCACCCTGGGCGGCATCTCGCGCGCGGACCGCCAGGCGCTCGCTCAGGGCGCGCGGGCGACCCCGGCCGAGATCGCCGCGGGGGTCAAAAACCCCTGCTCACGCCGATTTCTCCTGCGTGAGCTGGCCTTCGCGGCGCTCATCGACGGCGGCATCTCGGCGGAGGAGGAGGCGTGGATCGAGGCCGTCGCCGAGGCCTTCGGAGCCGAGGACGGCGCGGTGTTGGCGCTCTACGCCGAGCTGGGCGCGCTCTTTGAGGCGCACCCGGAGCTGACGCGCGGCGTCCACTGGACCCAGACCGTGAGCCGGCTGGGGCGCGCGATGGAGCGAAACCTCGACCGGGTCCTGCGCCGAAACATCTCGGCGCTCGGCACCGAGCTTGCGGAGACGGGGGACATGGCGCGGCTCTTGGCGCTGTCGACCCGTCGAAACCTGACCGCGGACGAGAGCGCCAGGGTGCGGCAGCAGTTGGTCGACCTGGCCAAGGCGGTCCCGTCGCTGGCGCTGGTGGCGGCGCCCGGCGGCACGGTGATCTTACCGGTGCTGGCGAAGGTGCTGCCCTTTTCGATCCTGCCATCCTCCTTCGAGGACGCCGACGAGACTTTTTGACCAGGGCTTGACGCGGCCGCCAGGGCTGACACCGTGCGCAGCATGAGCCTGCGACTCGCCGCCAAGACCGACGCCCTCACGCCGTTTTTGGCGATGGAGGTCATGGAGCGCGGCCTGGTGCTGGCCGCGCAGGGCCGGCGCATCGTCCAGCTCGGGGTCGGCGAGCCGGACTTCGACGCGCCGGCCGAGGTCACCGAGGCCACCATCGCGGCGCTACAGGCCGGCCACACGCACTACACCGACAGCCGCGGCCTCTTGGCGCTGCGCGAGGCCATCGCGGCCCACTACGCCGAGCGCCGCGGGGTTGACGTCTCGCCCGACCGCATCCTGGTCACCGCGGGCACCTCGCCGGCCATGGTGCTGGTCGTGCTCGCGCTGCTCGAGCCCGGCGACGAGGTCATCATCCCGACGCCGCACTACCCCTGCTACCCGAGCGTCGTGCGCGCGGCGGGCGGCGTGCCGGTCTTCGTGCCGACCTCGCCCGACGACGGCTACCGCGTCGACCCCGCCGCCGTGCGCCGCGCCCTGACCCCGCGGACCCGCGCCATCCTGGTCGGCTCACCGGCCAACCCGACCGGGGCCGCGCAGCCGCGCGACGTCGTGGAGGCGCTCGCCGATCTCGGGCCGCCCATCATCAGCGACGAGATCTACGACGGCCTGCTCTACGACGGCGCCCAGGTCGCCTCGCCCCTGGGAATGAATGGTGATTCATTCATCCTCGATGGGTTCTCCAAGCGCTACGCCATGACGGGGTTTCGTCTGGGCTGGCTGGTCGCCCCGGCGGCGGCGACCCGCGCGCTACAGACGCTCCAGCAGAACCTCTTCATCTCGACCAACCACTTCGTGCAGGAGGCCGGCATCGCCGCGCTGACCCACGGCGCGCCCACGGCCGAGCGCATGCGCCGCGAGTACGGCGCGCGGCGCGACCTGCTCATCGGCGGGCTCGAGCGGCTGGGCCTGCGCGTCCCAGCGCCTCCCCGCGGGGCCTTCTACGCCTTCGCCGACGCGCGCCGCTTCGGCCCGGACTCCCTGGCGCTGGCCTTTCACTTGCTCGAGGAGACCGGCGTCGCCGCGGGCCCCGGCCGCGACTTCGGCGCCCTGGGCGAGGGCTTCCTCCGCTTCAGCTTCTGCGCCGCCCCCGAGGCGATCGCCGAGGGTCTTCAGCGCCTGGCGCCCGCGCTCGAGCGCTTGGCCGAGCGCGCTTTGCGCGTCTGAGCCTTGACGCGGCCGCGAGGCGGGCCGTAGCGTCGGCGCCATCGTCCTGGGCCGCGACCCGCCCAGCGGAGCCTCGTGAGTCATCGCCACCTGACAAAGAAGCGCCTCGCCCGCCTCGCGGCCCTCGCGGCCCTGGCGATGCTGTCGGGCCCCTTCGGAGCCGCCGTCCACTATACGGTGGTGGCGCACGGCGTGTGCCTGGAGCACGGCGAGACGGTGCACGTCGACCGGCACGGCGACGCTGGGCACGCGGAGCAGGCGCACGGCCAAAGCGAGGGCCGGCTCGCGGCGACGCCGACCCCGCACCTCGACACCCACAGCGCGCCCTCAGACCGCCCGGCCAGCGACGAGCACGCCCACTGCGATCTGCTGGCGACCCTGAACCACAGCGCCGTGTTCGAGGCGCCAGCGCCCGTCTTCGCGCCGGTCGCCGCGCTCGCGGTGGCGTTCGAGCCCCCAGCGCCGGCCCCGCGGCGCGCCTTGAGCGCGGTCTACCGCTTCGCCCCGAAGACCTCGCCGCCCTGTGGAGACGCCGCCCGCGTCTAGCGAATCGCGCGGATCGGAGGCCGCTGCCACAGCGCGGGAGCCCTCTTGAGGAGCTCTCGGCGGCAGCCACGCCTCAGCCCGTCGCTGGCTAGACGCGCCGCCTCATCCAGGCCGCACCTCGCGTGCATCTGCGCCACCGCCTCTTCGGGGAGCCACCGCCCATGATCCGTGCCCTCCGCGCGACCTCGTGTCTCGCCCCGTGCCTCTTTGCGACCTTGCTCGCCGCTGCCGCCCACGCCCGCGCCGCCCCGCCACCGGCCGAGCCCAGCGCCGAGGAGCTGCGTCAGCTCGAGCAGGGCCTCGCCGCCGACGCCGCCACCGCGAGCCCAGCGCCGCCCCCCGCGCAGCCCGCCAGCACCGCCGTCGGCCGCTTCCTCCAGTCCATGAACCCCGACATCGCGCTGATCCTCGACGTGGCCCTGGCGGTCTTCAGCAGCGACGACCCGCTACAGGCCGGCGGCCACGACCCCGCGGCGACCGGCTTCACCCTCCAGCAGCTCGAGCTGTCCATGGGCGCCAACGTCGGCCCCTACTTCCGCCTCGACACCCACATCGTCTTCACCCTCGAAGGCGTCGAGCTGGAGGAGGCCTACGGGACGACGCTGGCCCTGCCCGGGCGGCTACAGCTCCGAGCCGGGCAGTTCCTCACGCGCTTTGGCCGCATCAACGCGATGCATCTCCACGCGTGGCACTTCGCCGACCAGCCCCTGGTGCTCGGGAAGCTCTTCGGCGGCGACGGCAACCGGGGCCTGGGGCTGGAGCTGTCCTGGCTCACGCCGCTGCCCTGGTACGTCGAGCTGGTCGCGAGCGCCCATCAGGCCTCGGGCGATTGCTGCGCGCGCAGCTACTTCGGCGGCGAGGAGGCGCGCATCGAGGGACCAGAGGACTTCCTCTACACCTTCGCGCTCAAGCAGTTCTTCCCGCTGAGCGCGGCGTGGGGGCTGTCGTTGGGGTTGAGCGCGCAGCTCGGCCCCAACGCCCCGGCTGGCGGCGACCGCACCAACATCTACGGGCTGGACCTCTATCTACGCTGGCGCCCGGCCGAGGCGACCCGGCGCACGGCGGTCTCGCTTCAGGTCGAGGCGATGGTGCGCACCCGCGAGGTCCCCGGCCGCCGCCTGCTGGACGCCGGCGGCTACGGGGAGCTGGTCTGGAGCATCGTGCCGGAGTGGGAGGTGGGCGCCCGCTACGAGCTGGTCGACGGCGTCTCCGACGACCCCCTCGACCCCGAGTGGGACGGCCTGCGGCAGCGCGCGAACGTCCAGGCGACCTTCTACCCCTCGCACTTCTCGCGCATCCGCTTGCAAGGCGGCTGGGACGACCCCTCCTGGCGCGCCCGCCCCATCCTGTCCGCGATGCTCACCCTCGAGCTGCTCATCGGCGCCCACGGCGCCCACACCTGGTAGGAGCCCGACCATGTCTACACTACGCCTGCCCTCTATCCTGCTCGCGCTGTCGGTCGCGGCGGCGTCGACTGGCCTCGCCGCCACACCCGCCCACGCCCGCGTCGAGGTGGTGGCGACGCTGCCGGACCTCGCCGCCATCGCCCAGGAGGTCGGCGGTGACCAGGTGAAGGTCACCTGCCTCGCCGACGCCGCCCAGGACCCCCACTTCGTCGACCCGAAGCCCAGCCTGCTGCTCCCCCTCAGCAGGGCCGACCTGCTCATCGTCAACGGCCTCCAGCTCGAGGTGGGGTGGCTCCCTCCGCTGCAAGTGTCCGCCCGCAACCCGGCCATCCTCACCGGCCGCCCCGGCTACCTGGACGCCTCCGCGGGCGTGCGCATCCTGGACGCCGCGACCGGCAAGATCGACCGCGCCCAGGGCGACATCCACCCCGGCGGCAACCCCCACTACCTCCATGACCCGCGCTCGGCGGTCGTGGTCGCCACCGCCATCGGCGCGCGCCTGGGGGTGCTGGACCCGGCCAACCGCGCGGCCTACGCCGAGCGCGCCGCCGCGTTCGGGCGCGCCGCCACCTCGCTGGCCGAGGCCGAACGCGCGCGCTTCGCCGCGTTGCCCGCCGACAAGCGGCGCATCGTCGGCTACCACCGCTCGCTGACCTACATCGAGGACTGGCTTGGCCTCAGCGAGCAGGCCACCATCGAGCCGCTGCCCGGCATCGCCCCGAGCCCGGCGCACGTCGCCCAGGTCCTCCGGACGATGCGCGAGACCGACGCCCGGGTCATCGTCCAGGAGGAGTACTACCGCCGCAACACCAGCGAAACACTGGCCCGGATGGTCGGCTCGGAGATGGTGCTGCTCCACGGCGGCACCCGCTTCGACAAGGGCGAGCGCTACCTCGACCACGTCCGGCACACCGCCCAGGAGATCTACGATGCCCTGGCTCGGTGACGCCGCGGGCGCCGGGGCGCCGCCGGGCCGAGGGCCGTCCAGCGAGCCGCTGCTGGCTTTGCGCGGCGTGCGCGTCGGCTACGGCGGGCGCGCGATTTTGCCGGCGCTGGACCTGGAGGTGCGCCGCGGGGAGGTCTGGGCCCTGGTCGGGCGAAACGGCGCAGGCAAGACCACGCTGATGCGCACGATGCTGGGGCTTCTGCCGCCGGTGGAGGGCCCCGTCGCCACCGCCCCCGGGCTGCGCCGCGCCTACGTGCCCCAGCGCGGGGACTTCGATCTCAGGGTGCCCGCCCGGGTCATCGACTTCGCCCGCGGCGGCGCCGATGTGGGGTGGAGCTTCCTGCGCCCCTGGCACAGCGCAGCCGAGCGCGCGCGGGTCACCGACGCCCTCGAGCGCACCGACACGGCGCGGCTCGCCCACCGCGCCTTCGCGACGCTCAGCGAGGGCCAAAAGCAGCGCGTCCTCATCGCCCGCGCGCTGTGCTCGGTGCCCGCGCTCCTGGTGCTCGACGAGCCCACCAGCGCGATGGACGCGGCGAACGAGGCGGCCGTCTTCGCGCTCATCGACCGGCTGCGGCGCGATCTCCAGGTCGCCATCGTCATCGCCAGCCACCGGCTCTCGTTTGTGCCGCGCTACGCCTCGCACATCGCGCTGGTCGACCGCGACGATGGCGTGGCGCTCACCGGGCCGGCGACCGAGATCATGGACGGCCCCGTGTTCCGCCATCGCTACGGGGCGCTCGTCGAGGAGCCCGCCCCCGCCCTCTGCGAGGTGCCCCGTGGATGACCCAGGCACGACGCTCGCGATGTTCCTCGACGGGTGGGAGCTCTTCCGTGCCCCCACCCTGACGGCCACGGCCGC
>CAZNZH010000028.1:0-15796 GCA_964577445.1 uncultured Myxococcales bacterium | reverse complement strand
CCGGCAATTTTCACCAGACCTTCGAGCGAGAGCAAGGAGATGTAGGTGATTTCGGCGCGCGCGGACTGGAGGCGACCGAGACGTGCTGCATGCACACGGGCGCTGCGCCCCGAACCCCGCCGTGGTGGGAGCACGCGCTGAAAGCGCCTGCATACCCGCCGTTCGCACCCGAAGGGCGGTGAAGATTGTGGCTGGGTGGCGGCAGTCATGGGGTGGTCTCAGGGGTCATGCGGTGCGGGCACCGTGGCAGGTCGACGTGGGCCACCGTGCCGGCGCCGGGCTCACTGACCAGCGACACGAACCCGTCGTGCTCGGTGACGATACGATACACCGTCGCCAGACCGAGGCCTGTCCCCGCCTCCTTGGTCGTGAAGAAGGGCTCGAAGGCTCGCTCACAGATCTCGGCCGGAATGCCCGGGCCACTGTCCGCGATGGTGAGGCGATAAAAGGACCCGCGTTCGTCATCCAGAGGCCCCAAGCTGACCGTGAGATCGCCACCCTCGGGCATGGCCTGCACCGCGTTGGTCAGGATGTTCCACATCACCTGCTTGAGATAGGTGGGGTCGGCGATGACGCGCGCGCCGTCCTCCACGTGCGTTTCGACCCGGATGTTCGCCAACTTTTCGTCGTGCTTCAAGACCGCCACGGAGTCATTGACCATCCGGCTGATATCGGTGGGCACGCGTTCGCCATGGCGGGGCCGGGCGTAGGTCAAGAAGTCGGTGATCCACTGGTTGAGCGCGTCGGCCTCCCGGCTCACGATGGCCAGCAGCGCCGCGTCGTCTTCGTCGAGCTTCAACGTGCGGCCGAGGAGCTGCACCGCCCCCGAGATCGAGGCCAGCGGGTTGCGGATCTCGTGGGCGATGACCGCGGCGAGCTGGCCCAGGGTGGCGAACTGCTCGGCGCGCTTGACGCGCTCCTCCATCTGCCGAACCCGCGTGATGTCGGCGAAGATGAGGATGTGACCGATGTGGCGCTCGCGCGCGTCCCACAGCGGCGTGATGGTCCACTTGATGTACGCCAGCTCCCCCCCGAGCACCTGGCTGGTCACCTCCTCGGTCTGGGTCAGCAGCTTATCCTCGTTGTGGAAGATGGCCTTCAGGTCGGTGAAATATCGCGTGATGTCGCGATACAGGACGCTGCGGGCGGTGTAGCCGGTGATCTCCTCGGCGACGCCGTTGAAGAACGTGATCTGGCGGTTGAGGTTGACCGTGATGAGCCCCGACTGAATCGAGGAGACGATGTTCTCGTGGAGCGCCCGAAGATCTTCGAGGCTGACACGGTTTTCGAGGATCTCACGGTCGGCGCGGCGCAGGTGGTCCGCCAGATACCCCGACAGGTACGCGATCATGTAGAACGCGACCAAGTTGACGAGGACGTTGTAGGCCGTCGCGCCGTAGTTGGCCGCCAGCTCGAACTCGTCTGAGGGCGACACCACGACGCCCTGCTGCAGCAAGCGGGAGAGCAGGCTGCCGGCGCCGACGGCGCGCATCTCGAAGAGGCCGAGGATGACCAGCAGGGTCGCGCTGATGGTGGCGACGACCATGGCGCCGCGGCGGTAGAGGACGCCGGCCGCGAGCACGATCCACAGCGAGAAGAGGAAGGTGAAGACGCTGGCCGTGCCGCCGGTGAGGATGACCAGGATGGCCGCGAAGAGCGTGTCGCCCGTGATCTGCGCGTACGCGTGCACGGTCAACTGGCGGTGGCTGCGGATGAAGCGCAGCCAGATGATGTAGGTGAGGCTCAGCCCACACACCGCGGCCACCAAGGCGTAGATGACGACCTCGGTGGAGGTGCCGCCGGGAGAGCCGACCAGCAGCGTCGCGCCCAGCAGGCAGGACGCGATGACCACCCGCAGCACGATGAGCGCCCGGAGCTTCGGCCGAAGCTCCCCGGGCGGGTCGGGGCGCAGTGGGGCGGGCGGGATTTCTCGCGACGCGGGGGGCAGGCTGCTCAGGAGAACGAGTCCGCCATGTTGAAGATCGGCATGTACATGGCGAGCAGCACGACGCCGATGATGCCACCGAGCACCACCATGATGAGGGGCTCGATGAGCGAGGTGATGCCGTCGACGGCCGCGTCGACCTCGTCGTCATAGAAGTCGGCGATCTTCGACAGCATGATGTCCATGGCGCCGGTGGACTCACCGACGGCGATCATCTGCACGACCATCTTCGGGAAGACGGGCTGCTCCATGAGCGGCGAGGCGATGGACTTGCCCTCCGAGATCTTCTCGCGCGTATACATGACGCCCTTCTCGACGACGGCGTTGCCGGCGGTCTTGGCGACGATCTCGAGGGCGTCGAGGATCGGCACGCCGGAGCTGATGAGGGTGCCGAGCGTACGGGTGAACTTCGCGACGGCGGCCTTCTTGAGCAGGGTGCCGAACACGGGCACCTTCAAGAGGAACGCGTCGAAGTAATACCGTGGTTTCGGGTACTTGAGGAGGACGCTGAAGGTGACGACCACCGAGATGATGATGCCCAGGAGCAGGGGGGTGTGGGAGACGGTCCACGCGGAGACCTTCATCACCTGCACGGTCAACTCGGGCAGGTTCTTGCCCATCGAGGTGAACATCTCGCCGAAGGCCGGGATGACCTTGATGAGCAAAAAGCCGCTGATGGCGAGCGAGACGACCAGCACCGTCACCGGGTACTTCATCGCCGACTTGACCTTCTGCTTCAGCTTGACGGCTTTCTCGATGTAGGCCGCGAGGCGGTTGAGGATGGTGTCGAGGATACCGCCCATCTCGCCGGCCTGGACCAGGTTGACAAAGAGATTGTCGAATACTTTCGGGTGCTTCGCGAGTGCGTCGGCGAAGGTGGAGCCCGACTCGACCGAGCGCTTCACGTCGAGGATGATCTTCTGAAAGAGCGGGTGAGGCTCCTGGCTGCCCAAGATCTCCAGGCACTGCACCAGGGGCAGACCGGCATCGATCATGGTGGCGAGCTGGCGGGTGAAGACGACCTTCGTCTTGATCGGGACGTTGCTGAATCCCGGGATGATGATCGCGCTGCTGCCGCGCTTCTTCTTGATCTTGGTGGGCTCGACACCCATCGAGCGGAGCTGGTTTTGGACCTCCATCTCGCTCGGCGCGTCGAGGACGCCGCGCTTCGGCTCGCCGTGGCGATCCTTGCCTTCCCAGTTGTAGAGCGCCATGCCCTTCTCCTCGTTCGGGACCCGAGACTAACGCGGGAACCCACACCCTGAAAACGGTTGGGTCACCGCAGCGGCAACCCCTGCTCATCGGCTCAGCGCGAGCCGGTCCCCCCGCGCGTCGGGCGGGGCGATCCGCCGCCCGCCCGGTCGGCTCGCGACTGCTGAATCATGTTCGACAGCTCGTCCGGGTCGCTGGTGTACTCCAGCGCCTGTTCGACACTGAGGGAGCCCGCCTGGATGTGCGCCAGGAAGGACTGGTTGAAGGTCTGGTTGCCGAATTTCCCTTGTCCCATCTGCATCTGCGAGTAGATCTGGTGCGTCTTGTCCTCGCGAATCAGGTTACGAATCGCGGCGTTAGGGATCATGACCTCGACCACCAGGACGCGGCCCTTGCCGTCTTGGCGCGGGATGAGCTGCTGGCTGATCACGCCGGCCAGCACGAAGCTGAGCTGACTGCGCACCATGTCCTGCTGCCGCGGTGGGAAGAAGTCCAAGATGCGGTGGATCGTCTGCACGGAGCTGTTGGTATGAAGCGTCGCAAGGGCGAGGTGTCCGGTCTCCGCGATGCGTAGGGTCGACTCCATGGTCTCCAGATCGCGGATCTCACCGATGAGGACGACGTCGGGGTCCTGGCGCAACACATAGCGCAGCGCGGCGGAGAAGCTGGCCGTGTCGGTGCCGACCTCGCGCTGGTTGACGATCCCCTTCTTGTGGGTGTGGATGAACTCGCAGGGATCCTCGATCGTGATGATGTGGGAACGCTGGGTCGAGTTGATCGCGTCGATGATGCTCGCCAGGGTGGTCGACTTGCCCGAACCCGTGGCACCCGTGACGAGGACCAGGCCGTTAGGCCGCAGGATGAGCTCCTCGACGATCTTCGGCATCCCGAGGGCGGTGAGCGGCAGGGTCTCGAAGGGGATCATGCGCAGGGCGCCGGCCACGAACCCCTTCTGGCGAAAAAAGTTGGCGCGAAAGCGGCTCGAGCCCTTCCAGCGAAAGGAGAGGTCGACCTCGTTGGTCTCCTCGAACTGCTTTTTCTGCCGCTCGTTGAGCACGCTGTAGGCGATCTGCTCGATGTCGCGGCCGGTCAGCGGCTCGGTGCGCAGCGGGTAGAGGCTGCCGTTGATGCGCAGTTGCGCGGGCGACTCGGCGGTCAGGTGCAGGTCGCTCGCGCCCTTCTCCACCATGGTCTGCAGCAGGCGGTGGATGTCCACGCCTGGCCGCCCGGCTTCTGGTCCCTGTGCCATGTCAGTCGGCTCGCGTCACGCGGAGCACTTCGGCCAACGTGGTCATGCCCTCGACGATCTTCTTGAGCCCCGACACGCGCAGGGTCTGCATGCCCAAGCGGACCGCCTCTTTCTTGATCTCCATCGCGGAGTAGCCCTGAAGCACGCACTCCTTGATGTCGTCGCCGACGTGCATGACCTCGTAGAGCGCGACGCGGCCCTTGTAGCCCGTGTCGCTGCAGCGCCGGCAGCCCTTGCCGTGGAGCGGCTGCGCGACGGCGAGCATCTCCTCGGTCATCCCTGCCTCCGCGAGGATCTTCTTGTCGACCTCGAGGGGCTCGGCGCAGTCGGTGCAGATACGGCGCGCGAGACGCTGAGCGACGATGGAGTTGAGCGACGAGGTCACCAAGAAGGGCTCAACACCCATGTTCAGCAGGCGGTTGATGGTGGACGGCGCGTCGTTGGTGTGCAGCGTCGAGAGCACGAGGTGGCCGGTCAAGGCGGCCTTGATGGCGATCTCGGCCGTCTCGAAGTCTCGAATCTCGCCGACCATGATGATGTCGGGGTCCTGGCGCAGAAAGGAGCGCAGCGCGGCGGAGAAGTTCAGGCCGATGGCGTCGCGCATCTGGACCTGGTTGATGCCGACCAGGTTGAACTCGACCGGGTCTTCGGCGGTGGAGATGTTCTCCGAGACCTTGTTCAGGTCCTGAAGGGCCGAATACAGCGTCGTCGTCTTGCCGGAGCCGGTCGGACCCGTCACCAGCACCATGCCGAAGGGCTGGTGGATGTCCTTGTGGAAGACCTCGAGCTGCGCCGGCTCGAAGCCGAGCTTGGTCATGTCGAGCTGGAGGTTCGACTTGTCCAGGATTCGCAAGACGATCTTCTCGCCGAAGAGCGTCGGCAGCACGCTCACGCGGAAGTCGACCTCCTTGGCGCCGCCCAAGACCAGCTTGATGCGGCCGTCCTGGGGCAAGCGGCGCTCGGCGATGTCCAGCTCGCTCATGATCTTCAGGCGGCTGGTGAGCGCGTTCTTCAGCCGCAGCGGCGGCTTCATGATCTCGTAGAGCACGCCGTCGATGCGGTACCGGATGCGGAACTCTTTCTCGTAAGGCTCGACGTGGATGTCGGACGCGCCGCGCTTGATGGCGTCGACCAAGATCAGGTTCACGAGCCGAACGACCGGGGCCTCGCCGGCCTCGTCCTCGAGCCCGTCGATGTCCATGTCCTCGCCGTCGACGAGGAAGTCCACCTCGCCATCGTCGAAGCCGCCCAGCATCCCGTCGATGTCGCCGGACTCGTAGTAGCGCTCGAGCGCGCTCTTGATCGACGCCTCGGAGGTGACGACCACCTCGACGTTGAAGCCGGTCAGGAACTTGATGTCGTCCATCGCGTAGATGTTCGACGGGTCGGTCATCGCCACGACCAGGGTCGAGCCCTGCCGCTCGATGGGGACGACGTTGTGCTTTCTCACGACCTCGACGGGGACGAGATCGATGATCTCTTGCGGGATCTCGACCTCCTCAAGGTTGATCGAGGGCACGCCGTACTGGTTGCTGAGAAACTGAACGAGCTGGGTCTCTTGGACGTAGCCCAGCTTCGCCAGGGCCCCGGTGAGGCCCGACCCGTCGCGCCGCGACTGGTCTTTGGCGTCCTCGAGCTGCTCGTTCGTGACGACCGAGTTCCGTAGCAAGATCTCCCCAAGATTCCCGGTCTTTCCCTCGGTACCTTGGACGAGATCGTCGAACCCGCTGCTGTCGTCAGCCATGCTCGCTCCGTGCTGCCGCGTTCCGTGCCACGGGAAGAGACGCGTAGTGGGTCTCAGCGGCACACCATGTTCTGGATTCTACGCGACGCGCCCAAGCGGTGTCACGTCACCTCGTGCTTGCACTTGGGGCACACCAGCCCCTCCGCCCCACCGCGCCGACTCGACTTCTCATTGATGAACGGGTTGTCACACGCCGGGCAGGGCGTCGGCACGGGCCGGTCCCACTGCGCGTAGTCGCACTTCGGGTAGGTCGAGCACGAGTAGAAGACCTTCCCGCGCCGCGACGACTTCTCGATCAGCATCCCCGGCTCGCACTTCGGGCAACGCACGCCGGTCGGGATCGGCTGCGTATGCTTGCATTCCGGGTACTTGGAGCATCCGATGAAGCGCCCGAAGCGGCCCGACTTGAAGATCAGATCGCCCTCACCGCAGGTCCCGCACTTCTCGCCGGTTCGCGGCTCGTCCACGATCTTCAGGTTCCCCTCGGCGTCCGCCTCGAACTCCGATGTGAACTTGCAGTCCGGGTAGTTCGAGCAGGCCAGAAACGACCCGTTCTTGCCGAACTTCTTCACCAGCGGGTGCTTGTCCAGCGGGCACTCCAGCCCCGTCGGCGTCTCCTCGCGCTTCACGTTGCGCATCGTCTGCTTGGCGACGGCCAGGGTCTCGGAGAAGCCCGTCCAGAACTTGCCCAGCAGGTCCTGCCACTCGATGCGGCCTTCCTCGATCGAGTCGAGGTCGTCCTCCATCCGCGCCGTGAAGCCCACATCGAAGAGGTGCGGGAAGGACTCGACCAGGAGATCGTTGACGATGGTGCCCAGCTCCGTCGGCTCGAAGCGGTTCTGCTTCTTCTCGGCGTACTTCTTGTCCTGAATCGTCGAGATGATCGCCGCGTAGGTGCTCGGGCGACCGATGCCCTTCTCCTCGAGCTCCTTGACCAGCGTCGCCTCGGTGAAGCGCGGCGGCGGCTGGGTGAAGTGCTGGAGCGCGTCGAGCTTTTTCAGGCTCAGCTCCTCGCCCTCCTTCAATAGCGGCAAGCGCGAGGTCTCCTCGTCGTCGTCGTCGCCCTTCTGCTCCTCGTAGACCCGCGTGAAGCCGTCGAAGGTCTTCACCGAGCCGCTGGCGCGGAACATGTGGCCCTCGGCCGCCTCGATGTCCACGGTCGTCATCGCGATGATGGCGGGCATCATCTGGCAGGCGACGAAGCGGTTCCAGATGAGGCTGTAGAGCTTGTATTCCTCCGGCTTCAGGAAGTCCTTCACCGCGCTCGGCGGCAGCTCCAGCGTCGTGGGACGGATCGCCTCGTGGGCGTCCTGCGCCCGGCCCTTGTTCTTGTAGACCACCGGCTTGTCGGGCAGGAAATCCGCCCCGTAGTTGTCGCCGATGTAGCCGCGGACGCCGGCCAGCGCGTCGTCCGACAGGCGCGTTGAGTCGGTACGCATATAGGTGATGAGGCCGACGGTCCCCGCCGGCCCACAGTCGACACCTTCATAGAGCCGCTGGGCGATGCCCATGGTGCGCTTGGCCGTGAACCGGAAGGCCCGCGCGGCGTCCTGCTGCAGACGCGAGGTCGTGAAGGGCGGCGCCGGAGACTGCTTGCGGTCCCGCTGGGTGACCGTCTTGACGATGAACTTCCCGTTCTCGACCGCGGTCACCGCGGCCTTCGCGATCTCGGGCGTGGTCCTGTCGGCCTTGTCCTCGCCCACCCGCGACAGCCGCGCCTTGAACTGCGGCGGCTTCGGCCCCAGCAGCTCGGCCTCGACGGTCCAATACTCCTCGGGATTGAAGGCCAAGATCTCGCGCTCGCGCTCGACCACGATGCGGACCGCCACCGACTGCACGCGCCCCGCCGACAGCCCGCGGCGGACCTTGTCCCAGAGCAGCGGGCTGACCTGGTAGCCCACCAGCCGGTCGAGGATGCGACGCGCCTGCTGGCTGTTGAAGCGCTGGACGTCCAGCTCCTGCGGCGCTGCGAGCGCGGCGATGATCGCCTTCTTGGTGATCTCGTGAAAGAGCACCCGCTTGATGCGATCCGCGGGGATCGAGAGCTCGCTGGCGATGTGGTACGCGATGGCCTCGCCTTCGCGATCCGGGTCAGGCGCGAGGTAGACGATGTCGGCGGCCTTCGCGGCGCGGCGAATCTCCTGCAATACCTTGCCCTTGCCGCTGATGGTCTCGTACTCGGGGATGAACCCACCCTCGACATCGACGCCCATCTTCGACTTCGGCAGGTCCTTGACGTGGCCCACGCTGGCCTTCACGTCGTAGTCGGCGCCCAGGTACTTCTTGATGGTCTTCGCCTTCGAGGGGCTCTCGACCACGATGAGTGCCTTCATGGACATCGGTTTCCTTGTCGCGCCGAGCGGCGCGTTGCGCAGTGGGGAGGATGGATGCCCGACTCGCGCGACGCCCCGGGGCATCACGAGAGGATCCGTTCGCCGCTTGAAGGGGACGAGCGTCTGAGCAGCGATCGGTAACGCTGCCCCGGCACCTGCTCGACCCGCCCGTCGACCTCCAGTTCGACGAGCGCGGCGACCAACGCATCGATGGCGAGGCCCGTTTGCACCACGAGACCGTCCAGGTCAAGTGAAGCGACGTCGGCGAGTGCGGCCGCCACCGCGCTCACCTCGGGCGCGTCGACGGCGTCGGACGTCGGCGGGGATTGAGCGAGCGCCTCCGGCCAGGGATCGGGCGCGCGGGCGTGGGACGCCTGCCAGCGCCCGCGCGCGTCGAGCCCGAGCGCTCGCGCGAGATCAGCGACGCCGCTGACCAGGCCCGCGCCGGCTGAGACGAGGCTGTGACCGCCGGCCGAGAGCCCCAGACTCACGTCGCCCGGGACCACCAGCACCGGCCGCCCCAGCTCGAGGGCGGCGCGCCCCGTCGACAGCGCGCCCGAACGCAGCGAGGCCCTGGCGATGACCGTGACCCGCGCGAGCGCCGCGATGACGCGGTTGCGCTCGAGGAAGCGGTGACGGGCGGGGCGAAGGGTCGGCCAGAACGCGCTGACCACCGCGCCACCGCTCGCCACCGCTCGCTCGAAGAGCCCCTGGTGCTCGGCCGGGTAGGGGTGGTCGTGGCCCGCGCCCATGACCACGACCGTGCGCCCGCCGGCCGCGATCGCCGCGTCGTGGGCCGCCGCGTCGCAGCCCTCGGCGCCGCCGCTGACCACCGCGGCGCCCAGCGCCACCGCGTCGCGCGCCACCCTCCGGGCGCAAGCGAGGCCATAGGGGTCGGAGGCGCGCGCGCCCACCACGGCGACGCCGCCGGCCGGGGGCAGGGCGCCTCGGACCAAGAGCAGGGGCCCGACCGCCGCGTCCGGGGGCACCCACGGCGCCAGGTCCCGGCGCGAGAGCTCAGCCTCCGCCGTGGCGAGCTCGGCCGCTGTCGGCTGCTCGCCCGCCTCCAAGGCCTTGGTGAGGCGCCGCGCGTCCGGGTGCCGCCTGAGCAGCGCGGCCCGCCGCCACGCCTCCGATCGATCCGTGTCTATCTCGCTGTTGGACATCGCTACCTCCTCCGTCGTCCGCTCCAAGAATCCGGCCTGTCCCGGCGACGCCTGCCGCCCGGCCTCGACCGGCGCGACGGCGCATCGTTTACAGAGGGATCTATGAGCCCGAGCACCCGTGGCTGTGCACGGGCCGATGTCGATTTTTCCGAAAACCCTGTGTTTGCCTCGCTGAGCGCGATCCGATGCCGGTCGATTTTCGTCATCTCGGGCAGCCGTCCATGAAAATGAATGAGTATTCAGTCAGACCCTTGACCGTCGTCCGCCGCGCGACTATTCAGGGTGCGTCTCGCTGGCGCTGTTCTGCTGGCGGCCCGAAGGAGAAAGGCGCATGGCTACAAGCATCCGCAAGGCGGCGGTACTCGGCGCGGGCGTGATGGGGTCGGGCATCGCCGCCCACCTCGCGTCCTGCGGGATCCGCACCGTGTTGCTGGACATCGTTCCCCCCGGCCTCGCCGACGCCGACAAGGGTGACCGCGACAAGCGCAACGCATTCGCGGCCGGTGGCCTGCAGAAGGCGCTGGCGTCCCGACCCGCGCTCTTCCTAGAGCGGTCCGCCGCCGCGCAGATCGCGGTCGGCAACTTCGACGACGACATGGGCCTCATCGCCGACTGCGACTGGGTCATCGAGGTCGTCAAAGAGGACATGGCCATCAAGCAGCACCTGCTGGCCCAGATCGAGGCGAACTGGTCGCCCGGCACCGTCGTGTCGTCGAACACGTCGGGCCTGTCGATCGAGGGGATGCTCGAGGGGCGCTCCGACGCCTTCAAGAAGCACTTCCTCGGCACCCACTTCTTCAACCCGGTGCGCTACATGCACCTGCTGGAGATCATCCCCGGCCCCAACACCGACGCGGCCATCGTCGCGCGGATGGCGGACTTCTGCCGCCGCATCCTGGGCAAGGGCATCGTCTACGCCAAAGACACGCCGAACTTCATCGCCAACCGCATCGGCGTCCACGCGATGATGTCGACCATCCACGCGATGGAC
The DNA here is from genome assembly GCA_964577445.1 of uncultured Myxococcales bacterium. Lineage (GTDB taxonomy): Bacteria > Myxococcota_A > UBA9042 > PHBI01 > JACKFB01 > JACKFB01. The sequence goes on along the minus strand of CAZNZH010000028.1, from coordinate 5,156 downwards.
GCGCTGGGCTACACCATCGAGGAGGTCGACGCCATCGTCGGCACGCCCATGGGGCGCCCGAAGTCGGCCGCCTTCCGCACCGCGGACGTGGTGGGCATCGACACCTTCGTGCACGTCGCGACCAACTGCTACGACGCGCTGCCCGACGACCCGGCGCGCGACACCTTCATCGTGCCTGAGTTCATCAAGCAGATGGTGGCCAAGGGCGTGCTCGGCGACAAATCCCGAGGCGGCTTCTACAAAAAAGTCGGCCGTGACATCCAGACCATCGACACCAAGACCATGGAGTACCGGCCCAAGGTCGACGCCGACCTGCCGGCGCTCAAGCCGCTGAAGAAGATGGAGGCGCCCGCCGACCGCATCAAGGCGCTGCTCGCCGACGACGGTCGCGCCGGCAAGTTCGCGTGGTACGTGCTCAGCCGCAGCCTCGCCTACACCGCCACCATCGCCTTCGACATCGCCGACGATATCGTCAACATCGACCGAGCCATGCGCTGGGGCTTCAACTGGGATCTCGGCCCCTTCGAGACCTGGGACGCGCTGGGTGTGCGCGAGGTCGCCGAGCGCATGAAGGCCGACGGCATCACGCTGCCCGCGTGGGTCGACAAGGCCGCGGAGGCCGGTGGCTTCTACTCGCGGGCCGAGGGCAAGACGCGCTACTTCGCGCCGAAGACGGGCCTGACAGCCCAGCCCGAGATCCCCGGGCAGATCTCGCTGGCCGCCCTCAAGGAGGCCGGCAAGGTCGTCGAGCGCAACCGCGGCGCCAGCCTCATCGACGTGGGCGACGGCATCGCGTGTATCGAGTTCCACACCAAGATGAACACGGTCGACACCGATCTCGGCCAGATGCTGGCGCAGGCCTGCGACGTGGTGGAGCGGGACTTCGACGGCCTCATCATCGCCAACGAGGCCGAGCACTTCTCGGCCGGCGCCAACCTCCTGATGATCGTGATGAACGCGAATCAGAAGAAGTGGGACGCCATCGAGGAGATCGTCGAGCAGTTCCAGACGACGAATCAGCGCTTGAAGTACCTCGGAAAGCCCGTCGTGTCAGCGCCTCACGGGCTGACGCTCGGCGGCGGCTGCGAGATGGCGATGGCCGCGGACCGCATGGTCGTCGACAAGGAGACCTACATGGGCCTCGTCGAGGTCGGGGTCGGGCTGATCCCGGGCGGTTGCGGCACGCTGAACCTGCTCAAGCGGGTCTTCGAGGGCGTGCCGGCCGAGGCCGACCCCCGCGAGTTCGACCGCTTCCCCTACGTGCGGCGCGCCTTTGAGGCCATCGGGCTGGCGAAGGTCGCGACGGGCGCGGGCGAGGTGATGAGCCTCGGGTTTGGCACGGCGCGCGACGAGATCGTGATGAACCGGGACCTCCGGGTGGCGCGGGCCAAGCAGCTCTGCCGCTACATGGCGGACGCCGGCTACTCGCCGCCGCGCCCGGCCGACAACCTCGTGCTGCCGGGCCGCAGCGGTCAGGCGGCGGTGGCGCTGTCGGTCTACGGGATGATGCTCGGCGGTTACGCGTCGGAGCACGACAAGCTCATCGCCGACAAGCTGGCGGGCGTGCTCTGCGGTGGCGACACCGACGGGCGCACCCCGGTCAGCGAGGAGCGCATCATCGAGCTTGAGCGCGAGGTCTTTATGAGCCTCGTCGGCGAGCCGAAGTCGCTCGAGCGGATGCAGTACATGCTCATGAACAACAAGCCCCTTCGTAACTAGAAGCGGCCGCACAGGAGTCGACCATGCGTGAAGCAGTCATCGTCAGCGCGGTCCGTACGCCCGGCGGTCGTGCGAACAAAGGCGCCTACAGGGATGTTCGCCCCGAGGACCTCGGGTCGGCAGCGATCCGCGCCGCCCTCGAGCGCGTGCCGGGGCTCAAGCCCGCCGACGTCGAGGACGTCATCATGGGCTGCGCGATGCCCGAGGGCCAGCAGGGCCTCAACGTGGCGCGGGTCATCGCGCTCAACGCGGGGCTGCCGGTGACGGTGCCGGGGCAGACCGTCAACCGGTTCTGCTCGTCGGGCCTTCAGACCATCGCCAACGCGGCCGAGCGCATCATGGCGGGCTTCGCGGAGGTCATCGTCGCCGGCGGCGTCGAGTCCATGTCGGCGGTGCCCATGAGCGGGCACACGCCGCGCCCGCATCCGCGCACGGTGTTCGAGCAGCCATCGCTCTACACGCCCATGGGCAGCACCGCCGAGATCGTAGCGACTCGCTACGGTATCAGCCGCGAGAAGCAGGACGCCTTCGCGCTGTCGAGCCACAAAAAGGCGCTCGCCGCCATCGAGGCCGGGCGCTTCACCGCGGAGATCGTCCCCTTCGGGACCCTCAGCGTCGACGAGGGCCCGCGCCCGGACACGACCCTCGAGGGCCTGGCGCGGCTGCGCGCGGTCTTCTCGACCACCGGCTCGGTCACGGCTGGCAACAGCTCGCAGATGACCGACGGCGCGGCCGCGGTGGTCGTGACGAGCGCCGAGAAGGCGAAGGAGTTAGGCGCCAAACCCCTCGGTATCTTCAGGGGATTTGCGGTCGTCGGCGTCGAGCCTGACGAGATGGGTGTCGGCCCCGCCTACGCGATTCCGAAGCTGCTGAAGATGACCGGCGTGTCGCTGGCCGACATCGATCTCTTCGAGATCAACGAGGCCTTCGCCAGCCAGGCGGTCTACTGCGTCGAGAAGCTGGGCATCGACATCAGCAAGGTCAACGTCAACGGCGGCGCCATCGCGCTCGGCCACCCGCTGGGCTGCACCGGCTCCAAGCTGACGGCGACGATCCTGCACGAGCTGGCGCGCCGCGGTGGGCGCTACGGCATCGTGTCGATGTGCATCGGCGGCGGCATGGGCGCGGCCGGCCTCTTCGAGCGCGTATAGCTCAGTAGGCGCCGGTCATGCGCAGGTAGGCGCCGCCGCGGCCCGCGTCGGGGTCGCCGTCGCGGAAGAGCTCGCGGGGCAGGTCGCTGAAGTCGTAGCCGACGGCGAGGCGCAGGTGGTCCGCGAGGGTCCAGCCCACCTCGGCCAGGGCGCCGACGCCGACCTCGGACTGGGCGAGCGCCATGAAGGTGCGGCCCTCGACGGCGACGTCGAGGCCGCGCACGATGTGAAAGGCGAGGCGACCCAGCACCAGCAGGTCGCGCAGGGCGCGGTCGGAGGTGGGCGGCGCCTCGTCGGGCGTCTCGGTGCGCTCACGCAGCCAACGGAACGCGGTCTTCAGGGTCAGCTCCAGGCGCCACGGCAGCCGGATGATGGCCGCGAGGCTCGCGACCTCGACGCGGGTGTCGGTGCGCGTCGCGACCGCGGCGAGGCCCAGCAAGGTCTGTGGTACCAGCTTCTGTCGCCGCGCGTGGCTGATGCGGGCGACCAGCGTCAGCCCCCGCCAGGTCGACGGCCGGTCGATGAGCGCCAGGCTCGCCTCCGTCGCCTGCCGCTCGACGTCACGGGTCGTCAGGTTCTGCGTCATCGTGTAGTCCACCGTGAGCAGCGCGCTCAGCCCCTCCGCCAGCCGCACGTCCAGCGCGTTGCTTATCAGCGCCTGGATAAGCTCCCGGCCCGCGCCACCATTGGCCTGCGGCGCGTTGTCGTGGCGAATCTCGTAGCGCCCGCCGAAGCGCACCCCCTCGATGGCCAGCACCTCGAGCCCGCCCGACGCCACCTCGCGGCTGGTGCGACCGTCGGGCCCGCCGGTGGTCTGGCTGTGCTCGAGGCTCCCCGAGACCGCCACGCCGGGCGCCAGCTCAACGCGCTTGGAGATCCCCACCAGCGCCCGATTCTGCTTGGCGCCGACCCCCTCTTCGAGGCGGTACTCGCCAAAGGCGCGCCCGCCCCCCTTCAGCCGCGACTCCGCCCCCACCACCTGGCTGTGCACGATGCCGGGCTCGTCCTGTCCGGGCCCCAGACGCTCTTCGAAATACTCGCTGTTTCGCTCGTCGACCCGCCGCCGGATGCCCACCCGCAGCGCGTTGTCGCCGTCCCAGCGCGCCGCCCCCGACACCCCCAGGTCGACGCCCTCAGCCACCCGATAGCTCAGCCCCGCCCGCGTCGTCATCCGGCTCCACTGGCCGTCCCCGAGCACCCCATCGTCTCCGCCGACCAGCCCCTCCTGCGCCAGCTCCGCCGACAACCGCGACGTCACCTGAAAGCGCGCCCCCACGACCGCGCCGCCCGTGCCGAAGGTCTCGCCGCCCTCGTCATCGCGGTGCTGCCCGTAGCCGCCCTCCAGCGACAGGTCGACCCGCCCGAAGTCGTGGTCCCAGCGCCCCGCGTAGAGCACGCGCTTGACGTCCCGCGGCTCGCCGGCGCTCGTCGTCCCCGGCTGCCGCAGCGCGGACCAGTCGTAGCGAATCGACAGCCGGTCATGCCGCCCGGGCCCATACACGAGCTGCCCGCCAAAGCGCTCCGTCCCGCGGTCCTGCTCGCGCCCAACCGCTTGAAATCCTTGATCAATACGCTGATACCACCCCCGCAGCCGCAGGTCGACGCGCCCGTCGGTCACCCGCCCGAGATCCGAGTCCAGCGCCGCCTTCCACGCGTAGCCGTCCTGCCCGGTCAGCTCGCCGTTCAGCGCCCCAAATCGCAAGCCGCCATCAGCCGAAACCCGCGACAGGGCGCTGGTCCCCTCGCTGTGCGCCATCTCGCCGGAGAGCCGCGTCCCCTCCATGACGTCGACCGCGGCGTCGGCGCCCCAGATCGTGTAGTCCGCAGCGCCGGCCCGGGTCTCACGCGCCAGGCCGCCGCCCACCTCCACGCGGTCGGCGAGGCGCTGGCTGGCGTGCCCACCGAAGGCCTGCTCGCCCGTGTCGGCGCTCTGGGCGGGTCTGCGCGACTCGTAGGTCGCCACCAGCCACACCTCGTGCCCGTCGAGGATCTGCCGGCCGGTGAAGGGCTGAAACCGCCCGAAGTTAGACCGCGCCGCCTCGGTCGCGCTCAGGGGCGCCTTCAACACGACGCGGCCGTCCTCGTAGTCCACCCGGTAATCCACGTCGCGCACCAGCGTGGTGCGGGCCAGCTCGAGCCTGCTGTCCTGCTCGCGGACGACCACCTCCAGGTGCTCGCTGCCTGCCAGGAGATCCTGGCGCGAGAGGTAGTAGAGGCTGCCGCCGGTCGCGCGCAGCTCGTCGTGGCGGGCCTCCACGCGCTTGGCGTCGTCGCTGGCGAACCCCT
>CAZNZH010000027.1:7484-15815 GCA_964577445.1 uncultured Myxococcales bacterium | reverse complement strand
ACCATGGTCACCGACCTGACCGGGCTCGAGCTGGCGAACGGATCGCTGCTCGACGAGGGCACCGCGGCGGCCGAGGCGATGACCATGGCGCTGGACGTCTCGGGCGGCAAGCGCTCGACCATCGTGGTCGCCGGCGACTGCCACCCCCAGACCATCGGCGTGGTCCAGACCCGCGCGCAGCCGCTGGACATCACCGTGCGCGTGGTCGCCCCCGACGCCATCGCGTTCGACGACGACGTCTTCGCCGTCCTGGTCCAATACCCCGGCACGGACGGGCGGATCGTGGATCTCGAGCCGCTGTGCTCGCAGGCCCACGACGCCGGCGCCCTGGTCATCGTGGCGACGGACCTGCTGGCCCTGACCCTGCTCCGGCCGCCCGGCGAGTTCGGCGCCGACATCGCCGTCGGCTCGGCCCAGCGCTTCGGCGTGCCGCTCGGCTACGGCGGCCCCCACGCCGCCTTCTTCGCCACCCACGAGGCCCACAAGCGCCGCCTGCCCGGCCGCCTGGTCGGCGTGTCCCGCGACACCGAGGGCCGCCCTGCCCTGCGCCTGGCCCTCCAGACCCGCGAGCAGCACATCCGCCGCGACCGCGCCACCAGCAACATCTGCACCTCGCAGGTGCTCTTGGCGGTCATCGCCAGCATGTACGCGGTCTACCACGGCCCCGAGGGCCTGCGCCGCATCGCGACGCGCGTCCGCTTGTGCTGCGAGACCCTGGCCGCCGCGCTGGCCAAGGCCGGCCTGACCGTCGCCCCCGGCCCGCGCTTTGACACGCTGCGCCTCGACGTCACAGGCTCGGCTCAGGCCGCCATCCTCGCCCGCGCCGACCAGGCCGGCGTCGAGGTCCGCGTGCTGAGCGACTCAGCGCTCACCGTGAGCGTCGACGAGGCCACCAGCGCCGCCGATCTCCGCGTGCTCCTCGACGTCCTGGCGGGCCCCGCCGCCGCCGGCCTCGACATCGACGCCCTCGCCGCCGCCCAGAGCACCGAATACCCAGGCGTGCACGGGCGAAAGAGCGCGTATCTCACCCACCCGATCTTCGCGCGCTACCACTCCGAGCACGAGCTCTTGCGCTACCTCCATCGCCTCCAAGCCCGCGACCTGTCGCTGACCACCTCGATGATCCCGCTGGGCTCCTGCACGATGAAGCTCAACGCCACCGCGGAGATGATCCCCATAACCCTGCCCGGCTTCGGCGACGTCCACCCCTTCTCGCCGGTCGCGACCGCCGCCGGCTACCAGACCCTCATCGGCGAGCTCGAGGCGGCGCTCGCCGAGATCACGGGCCTCCCGGGCGTGTCCCTACAGCCCAACGCCGGCTCCCAGGGCGAGTACGCCGGCCTGCTCGCCATCCGCGGCTACCTCGACCACAGCGGCCAGGGCCACCGCAACATCTGCCTCATCCCCAGCTCGGCCCACGGCACCAACCCGGCGTCGGCGGTCATGGCGGGCATGAAGGTGGTGGTCATCGCCTGCGACGAGCTCGGCAACATCGACCTCGCCGACCTCGCCGCCAAGGCCGACAAGCACGCCGCCGACCTCGCCTGCATCATGGTGACCTACCCGTCGACTCACGGGGTCTTCGAGGAGGGCATCCGCACGCTCTGCGAGATCGTCCACAGCCGCGGCGGCCAGGTCTACATGGACGGCGCCAACATGAACGCCCAGGTCGGCCTGTGCCGGCCCGGCGATTTCGGCGTCGACGTCTGCCACCTCAACCTGCACAAGACCTTCTGCATCCCCCACGGCGGCGGCGGCCCCGGCGTCGGCCCCATCGCCGCGGCCGAGCACCTGCGCCCTTACCTGCCCGGCCACTCGGTCATCGAGGTGCCCGGCACCGGCAAGGTCGGCGCGGTCTCGGCCGCACCCTGGGGCAGCGCCAGCATCCTGCCGATCTCGTGGATGTATATCGCGATGATGGGCCCGGGCGGCCTCAAGCGCGCCAGCGAGGTCGCCATCCTCAACGCGAACTACCTCGCCGCGCGCCTCCGCGGGCCCTACGACATCCTCTACAGCGGCGCCCAGGGGACGGTCGCCCACGAGCTTATCGTCGACGTGCGGCCGCTTCAGAAGGCGGCCGGGATCACGGTGGCCGACGTCGCGAAACGCCTGATGGACTACGGTTTTCACGCGCCCACCATGTCCTGGCCGGTCGCCGGGACCCTGATGATCGAGCCGACCGAGAGCGAGAGCAAGGCCGAGCTCGACCGCTTCGCCGACGCCATGCTCAGCATCCGCGCCGAGATTCAGGAGCTCATCGACGGCACCGCCGACCGCGAGGATAACCTCCTGCGCAACGCCCCGCACACCGCGAAGGCCGTGACCGCGGACGGCTGGACGCACCCCTACCCCCGCGACCGCGCCGCCTTCCCGGCCCCGTGGCTCCGCGACCACAAGTTCTGGCCCGCGGTGTCGCGCATCGACGACGCCTTCGGTGACCGCAACCTCGTGTGCACCTGCCCGCCCCTGGACGCCTACGCGTGAGGCGTGCGACGCAGCGCGACCGTATTTCAGCGAAATGATTGAGATACGGCTGCAACAATCGATAAGGATACTGCATCGCGACAGCTCGCTGCTCTGGATCGCCAAACCCTCGGGCATGGCGGTTCACCGCGGTGACGCCCGAGATCCCATCACCGCCATCGACGTCGTCCGCGACCTCATCGGCGCCCAGGTCTACACGGTGCACCGCCTGGACCGCGCCACCAGCGGGGTCATGGTCTTCGCCCTCAGCGCCGAGGCCGCGCGGCATGTGGGCGCGGCGTTTGCCGAGGGGCGGGTTCAAAAGCGCTATCTCGCCCTGGTGCGCGGCATCCCCAAGGTCCCCGAGGGGCTGGTCGACCACGCCATCGAGCGGCGCGAAGACGGCCCCAAAGTGCCAGCCCGCACGGCGTGGCGCGTATTGGCGAGCGTGGTCGACCCCGGCCCCTACGCCCTGGTCGAGGCGCGCCCCCAGACCGGCCGCCGACACCAGATCCGCCGCCACCTCAAGCACCTCAGCCACCCCCTCATCGGCGACGTGAGATACGGCAAGGGCGACCACAACCGCCTCTTCCGCGAGCGCTTCGGCTTACACCGCTTGGCTCTGCACGCCGCGGATCTCGAGCTGGCGCACCCCGAGACCGGCGAGCAGACCCGGTTCAGCGCGCCCGTGCCCGACGACCTGGCCGAGCCGCTGCGGCGGCTGGGGATCCCAGAGGGGGCGTGGGTGGCCCTGTAGGGAGTCGACAGATCTCGGGCGGGCGACCCTCCCTGCGCTTTTTTTTCAGCGGCGGGAGCGGCGCACGAGAGGCGGCCGCGCGGCCGAAAGTCCGGCGACAAGCGCAGCCTCACGCGCACCTCCGGCGGCCTGCTCGATTACATCCGGGGGGCCTGACGGCTGGCCTCGGGCGGGCTCGACGTGCAGAATTCACGCCGCCACACAGAGCCGACTGAGAGGGAACCATGGGCGCGACGACTCGCGATCTCTGGGTAGTGCTGTGCGCCGCAGCAATTTGTCTGAGCGGAGCCTGCTCCGGCAGCGCCGTGAGCGGCGTGGAAGGTGACGCCGCAGACGCGGTGGACGTAGCCAGCGGCGACGCGGTCTCGGACGCCGGCGGCGACGCGGATTCGGTCTCCGACGCCGGCGTCGACGCCGACGCCGATGCCGACGTCGACGCGGCCGTCCCGCCCGACGCGGAGGTCAGCTCCGACGCGGACTCGGGCTCCGAGCCCGACGCCGACGCGGTGACAGACGCCGACGCCGACGCAGTGACCGACGCCGACGCGGTGACCGACGCCGACGCAGTGACCGACGCCGACGCGGTGGCGGACGCGGACGCAGTGACAGACGCGGACACGGTGGCGGACGCGGACACGGTGGCGGACGCGGACGCCGACGCCGCAGTAGACGCCGACGCGGACGGGGACGCCGCGGGAGACGCGGACGCCGACGCGGACGGGGACGCCGCGGGAGACGCGGTCGTGCCGCCAGACACCTGTGTGCCACATTGTGCAGGCGCGGTCTGCGGGGACGACGGCTGCGGGGGCTCCTGTGGCGGCTGCGACGACGGCGACGCGTGCACCGGCGACGGCTGCGACCAGGGCGTCTGCGTCCACGAGGCGCTGGCTGGCTGCGTCTGCACACCTCAGTGCGTGGCAGCCACGCCCGAGATCCCGAAGCCATGTGGCGGCGACGGCTGCGGCGGGAGCTGTGGCGCGTGCTCGGCCCACGAGGCTTGCCTGCTCGGGGGCTGCGTGTGCGTGCCGTCTTGCGGCGTCGGATCTTGCGATGAGGCCGATGGATGCGGGGGATTTTGCCCCTGCGACGGCGATGGCTGCGAGTCGGCCATCATCATCCCGGGCCTGCCCTTTCAGGCGGAAGGCGACCTCGCCACAGCCAGCGACGACCAGGGCGACATCTGCGGGCCGGCCGTGCACAGCATGGACGTCGTCTACGTGTTCACCCCGGAGGCCACCGACGCGTACCGCCTGAACTACCAGGGCGCGCGGGTCTTCCTGCTCGACGATTGCCCGGAGAGCGCGGCCGCCTGCTTGGAGCCCGGGGGGGTGGGTCCCGGTTTTCTGTTCATGGCCGCCACCGCCGGTCAGCCCATCTACATCGTGGTCGACGCGGGCGACGCGCTCAGCACCACGTACCGGATCGAGCTGCGGGGGTTGTCGGATCAGACCGATCTCGGGCTGGTGTGCAGCTCGCTCCTCGGCGGCACGTGCGATGACGGGGACGCCTGCACGGTGGACACGTGCGACGAGGCGAGCAAGCTCTGCCAGTTCACGGCCGCGCCGGACGGCGGGGGCTGCGACGACGGGGACGCCTGCACCACCGGGGATAGCTGCGTCGCGGGCGAGTGCGCCGGGGCGGCGGAGGTCACCTGCGACGGGCCCTGCGACAGCGGCGAGTGCAGCCCGGCGACCGGCTGCGTGTGGCTGGACGACGGCGCGGGCTGTGACGACGGCGAGGCGGTGACCGGCGACGACAGGTGCGAGCTCGGCGAGTGCGTGGGGACGGACCTGTGCGAGGAGACGCCGGTCTGTCAGGTCGCGGGCCTGGCCATCGGCGGCGGCTGCACGCTCAGCAACCGGGCGGCCGGGACGCCGTGCGCGACCGCGGACGCGCCGTGTCTCGGAGCGTGCGACGGCGCCGGCGCGTGTCAGGCGGTGCAGCTCGACCCGGGCACGCCGTGCCAGGCTCCGTGCGGCCAAGGCGTCTGCAACGCCGCGGGCGTCTGCGCGGACGTGGTGGAGAGCTGCGGCGGCTACGTGGCCTGCGGGACGCGCTACTGCGACCCCGTCGAGGGCTGCAAGGTCGAGTACTCCGATCCCGACTGCCTGAAAGCCGGCGCGAAGTGCATCCAGGGCACCAGGTGGTGCCGCGCGGGCAGGGGCGGCGATGGCTGGTGCGGCGACAACCCGAGCTTCAACGAGTCGTCGGGTTCCTGCCCGGGCGACTGCCCCTCCTGCCAGATCTGCGGCCAAATGTACCGGGACGTGCTGTGGCCGGGCGCCTACAAGGCGAACGTCAGCGTGGCCTACGGTTTCGCCAAATCGACGGCGCATCAGACCGAGACGCTGACCAAGATGCTGAACGACGGCATCCGGTGGCTGAACCTCGTCGTGGACTACTGCACGCCGGGGGCGACCGCGGGCCCGCTGTGCCTGTGCCGGGCCGACAACACCTGCGCGACAAAGTCGACGCCGCTGGGCGACCGCCTCGCCGAGATCGCCGCCTTCATGGAGTCCAAGCCCAACGCGGTCGTGACCTTGATGCTCGACGAGTACGTCGACGACGGCGACTTCAAGGCCGCCATCGCCGCCTCGGGCCTCGACGAGTTCGTCTATCCGCGCACCCTGACCTCGAGCGGCTTCGAGCCCTTTCCTATAAGCATCGCCAACATGATCGGGAAGAACGCGCGGCTGGTGATCTTCGGCGGCGGCTACCTGGGGCGCGGCGAGATCTTCATGGCCGACTCGCCGGCGGCCAGCGCCTCGGACGACGACCCCACCTCAAACCCGCTGGCGAACCTCTGGTACAGCGAGGACCTCCCGCTCTGCGCCAACGCCTTGGGCGAGCTGCCGTCGGACGTCGACTGGAAGGGGCTCTACGTGAAGCGGCACGTCGCGCGGCCCGATGGGCTGACGAGCTGGGAGGCCTCGGCGTGCCAGAACACCTTCGTCCAGTCGGCGGTGAGCGAGTGCTCGAAGCTGAGCGCGCCCACGTCGGTCAACGCGTTCCTCGTCCAGTTCTACAACTCCTCGGATGGCCCGCTGTCCAAGGAGCCAGGCGGCTCGCCCTACGCCAACCAGTGCGACCACTCGACGATCAAGAAGTGCAAGGCCGACAGCGACTGCACGGTCGGGGTGTGCGGATTCTGGGGCAACTGCGTGACCTGCGAGGAGGACGCCGACTGCCCCGACGACCAGTTCTGTAGCGAGGCGTGGAAGAGCTGCCTCTCCGACAAGCCCGACGGCACCTTCTGTACCGCCGACACCGAGTGCACGAGCGGCAACTGTGGGGTGGTGTGTTTTTCGTGCAAAGACCACGCGGACTGCGGCGCCGGGAGGTGGTGCGACGTCTTCGGCGCCTGTCGTGACGAGGGCGAAGATGGCAAGGGCTGCATCACGCCGGCCGAGTGCAAGGGCGACAAGTGCGTGCTGGGGTCGTGCGCCCATAGCTGCAAGAAGGACGCGGACTGCGGCGCAGACGAGTACTGCAAGGCCTCGGGCACCTGCGACCGCAAGGGTGCTATCGGCCACGCGTGCCTCAAGGGCATCGAGTGCCTGTCCGGCAAGTGCGTGACGGGGTTCTGCGGCGAGTGCGGCGCGAACGCGGACTGCGACGCCAACACCTTCTGCTCGCTGGCGCTCGGCAACAGCACCTGCGTCCCACGGCACCTGCTGGGCAAGAGCTGCACCTCGCCCGACCAGTGCTACTCGAACGCGTGTCTGTTCGCGCAGTGCATGGAGTGCGACGACCAGGACGACTGCCCGGGGCCGAACGACTTCTGCTCCTTGGCGCCCATCAAGAGCAAGTGCGTGCCGACGAAGGGTTACAACGAGCCCTGCCTCAACCATTTCGAGTGCACCACGGGCAACTGCTTCAGCTCGGTGTGCGTGCTGTGCGACGAGCAGAGCGACTGCACGTCCAACGAGTGGTGCGACACGGACATCTTGAACCCCGACTTCAACGCGTGCCTGCCGAAGGGCGAGCTGGGCGACGACTGCGGTGGGAACATCCAGTGCCTGTCGGGCAAATGCTCGGGCGGGAGCTGTGTGAAGCCGTGCGCCGGCGAGGCGGACTGCGGGGCGACCGAGTACTGCGACGACACCTTCTTGTTCTGCAAACCGAAGGTCGCCAACGGGAAGGGATGCAGCGGCAACGAGGTGTGCACATCGGGCAACTGCTGGCTGACGGTGTGCTCGGAGTGCGACGAGCAGGCGGACTGTGGGTCGGGCGAGTTCTGCACGCTGGACCCGGTGCCGCCCATCAACAGCACCTGCAAGGCCAAGAAGGCCAACGGCGAGAGCTGCGGGTCGAAGGTCGAGTGCGCCTCGGACGCCTGCACGCTGGGCTTTTGCGGCGAGTGCGCCAGCGACTCCGACTGCACCGACGGGTGGTGTGACGCGCTGAAGAGCTGTCAGCCCAAGTGGAACAACCTCCACGCGTGCGGCACGAACAAGGAGTGCAAGTCCGGCAACTGCTGGCTGACCGTCTGCTCGGAGTGTGACGCCCAGGCGGACTGCCCCTCGGGCGAGTTCTGCACCCTGGACGCCATCCCGCCCATCGAGAGCGTCTGCAAATCGAGGAAGGCCAACGGCGGGAGCTGCGCCACGGACGTCGAGTGCGAAAGCGATCACTGCGGCGGCATCTTGACCTGCGTGGAGTGCGAGAACGCCAGCCACTGCGCGTCCGACGAGTGGTGCCAGGCCAACAAGTGCGTCGCGCGGAAGGCCAACGGCGGGAGCTGCGCGGGCGACAACGAGTGCAAGAGCGACCACTGCGGCGGCATCTTCACCTGCGTGGAGTGCGAGACCGCCAGCCACTGCGACGCCGATGAGTGGTGCAAGGCCAACAACTGCAGCGCGAAGAAGTCCAAGGGGTCGTCATGCGGCAGCAACATCGAGTGCCTGTCAGGGACTTGCAGCCTCTTCTCCTGCAAGTGACGCGGCGCGAGCGCTCGAGAGCCAGCCCACCTCTGGCCTGGCACCGCGAGCCGCCGGTCCAGCGCGGTGCGCCGGGTGGGGGCACACGGGCGCCGCGCCCCTCGCCACCCTTCGCCACCCACCCCCTGCCCTCCCGGTCGTACGGATAAATGATCCGTAGTTTCATGCAGT
>CAZNZH010000027.1:2581-7474 GCA_964577445.1 uncultured Myxococcales bacterium | reverse complement strand
AGCGACGGTGGGCGGCGACGGGGGCTCCCCGAGGGGCGGTCTGCGGGTCGCAGCTCATCACGGCGACTTCAACGGCGCCCTGCATCGCCCAGCCGCTCCTTGCCCCAGCACCGCCGCTGCCGCATGCTCCCCGCCATGGCCAAGAAGACTCCAGGGGATGCCGAGCGGCGCCTCATCATTCGACCACTGTCCCTCGACGACCTCGAGGGGATTCAACAACTGCACCGTCGCTGCTTTCCCGGGATGGCGCCCTGGTCGCAAAAGCAGCTCTACTGCCAACTTGAGCGCTTCCCGGAAGGCCAGATCGGCATCGAGATGGACGGGCAGCTCGTCGCGACCTCATCGAGCCTGATCGTCCAGGGCGACACCTGGGAAGGCGCGCACACCTTCAAGGAGGTCTCCGACGACGGGCGCATCGGCATCCACACCGAGGAGGGCGACACGCTCTACGGCATCGACATCGCCGTGGACCCGGCCTTTCGCGGGCTGCGGCTGGCGCGGCGCATCTACGACGCGCGCAAGGCCCTGGTTCGCGAGCGCAACCTCCGCCGCATCTTTATCGGCGGGCGCATCCCCGGCTACCAAAAGCACGCCAAGACCCTGACCCCCGAGGATTACGTCGCGCGCGTGGTCCAAAAGAGCCTGCGCGACCCCGTCCTCACCGCCCAGGTCTCCAACGGCTTCGCCATCGTGCGCCTGCTCTCCGGCTACCTCCCCGAGGACAAGGCGTCGGGCGAAAACGCCGTGCTCATGGAGTGGCTCAACCCCTCGTGGGTGCCTCCGAACGTCCGCACCGCCGCGCCGACGCCCACCCGCGCCCGCGTCGCCGCCGTCCAGTACCAGATGCGCAACATCAAGTCCTTCGACGACTTCGCGACCCAGGTCGAGTTCTTCGCCGACACGGCCGCTGACTACCGCTGCGACTTCCTGCTCTACCCGGAGCTTCTGACCAACCAGCTCCTCGCCCTGGTCCCGGCCAGCCGCCCAGCGCTGTCGGCCCGCCGCCTGCACGAGTTCACCGACCACTACCTCGAGATGTTCCGCCGCCTGGCCATCAAGTTCGCCGTCAACATCATCGGCGGCACCCACCTCACCGTGGTCGGCGACACCCTCTACAACGTCGCCTACCTCTTCCACCGCGACGGCCGCATCGACACCCAGCGCAAGCTGCACATCACGCCCAGCGAGGGGCACTGGTGGGGCGTGTCCGCCGGCGACACCCTCGAGGTCTTCGACACCGACCGCGGGCCCATCTCCATCCTCATCTGCTACGACGTCGAGTTCCCAGAGCTCGCCCGCACCGCGCGGACCCGGGGCGCTGAGATCCTCTTCGTGCCGTACAACACCGACATCCGCGCCGCCCACCTGCGCGTCCGCTCGTGCGCTCAGGCCCGCTGCATCGAAAACCACGTCTACGTCGTCACCGGCGGCGCGGTCGGCAACCTGCCCTTCGTCGAGGGCGCGGACATCCACTACGCGCAGTCCGCCGTGCTGACCCCCTCGGACATCCCGTTCGCCCGCGACGGCATCGCGGCCGAGGCCACGCCCAACGTCGAGACCATGGTCATCCACGACCTGGACCTGGATCTCTTGCGACGGACGCTCCAGACCGGCAGCGTGCGCCCCTGGGCGGACCGCCGCCTCGACCTCTACGACGTGGTCTGGCGCGGCGAGGTGACCGCGGCGGCGGCCGCTGAGATCATCGCGGCCGACACCATCACCGAGGAGTAGCCCATGGTGCGCCTGACCAAGATCTACACCCGCACCGGCGACGGCGGCGAGACGCGGCTGGTGGGCGGGCAGAAGGTCCCCAAAGACTCGCTGCGCATCGAGGCCTACGGGACCGTCGACGAGCTGAACACCACCCTCGGGCTGGTCCGCGCCGCCCTCTTCGTCCCCGAAAGCTCGCTCGGAACTGAAGATCGCGACGCGCTGCTTCGTTGGATCCACCGGGTCCAGCAGTGCCTGTTCAACCTCGGCTCGGACCTCGCGACGACCATGGAGGACCGCTGGCCGGGCCAGCCCCTCATCACCGCCGCCGACATCACCGCCCTCGAAGAGACCATCGACCAGTGGAACGAATCCCTCGAACCCCTGAAGAGCTTCGTCCTGCCGGGCGGCAGCCTCGCCGTGGCCCACCTGCACCAAGCGCGGACCGTATGTCGACGCGCCGAGCGCCGCGTGCTCACCTTGGCCCGCAGCGAGGTCGTGGGCGAGCTGGTGGTGCCCTACCTCAATCGCCTGTCGGACGCGCTCTTCGTGGCCTCGCGCTGGGTGGGGCTGCGCTCCGGCGAGGACGAAGTGCTCTGGGAGTACTGAGCACCCCCCCGATCCCCCGAATCGCCCGATGGCGCCTATGAAATCGCAACACGCCATGGAGTCCGCGGGCGCCACCCACTACGCCACCGGCGCCGCGCTGATGCTGCTCGCGGGCGTCGTCTCCGGGCTGATCTTGGCCTTCGTGATCTCGGGCTTCCACATGGGCCTCTACGTCCCGCTCCTGATGCCCGCCATCATCGCCTGGGGCGTCGGCAGCGCGGTCGCCTTCGCGCGCACCCGCAGCCGCGTGGCCGACCCGCTGCCCGCCATCGCCGCGGCCCTGCTGGGCGCGCTCATCGCGTACGGCGGCTACCACGTCATCGTGTACGGCCGCGTGCTGAGCTTTTTGGCCGCGAACATGACCTCGCTGGTGGACCGCGCCGCCGGCGACCCGCGCGCCGCGGTCCAGCAGTTCTTCGAGGAGACCACCGGCAAGTCGGGGGTGTGGGCCTACCTCCAGTTCGTCAGCGAGGGCCGCGGCGCCAAGCTCTCGCCCTTGGGGCTCCTCGGCGCCGCCCAGCTCGGCACCGCCGCCACCGTCATCGGCATCGCCGTCGAGACCTGCGTCGCCGTGGCCGGCGCCGTCGCCTTCGTCGCCATCCGCAGCGGCCCGCTGCGCCTCAGCACCCTCGCCGAGGCCCTCGAAGGCCCGCGCGTCCGCGAGATCATCGCGCGCACCGACGACGCCACCCTCGCCGCCGCCATGCACGCCCTGGACGCTGGCGACTTCGAGGCCGCGGGCCGCGTGCTGCGAAACCCCACGGTCGAGGACACCTTCGCGGTCGCCATGGTCTTCAACCCATACACCGCCGACGCCTACACCATGGAGATCCACGACCTGACGCCGGCAGGCCTGGGCACGCTGCGGGCCAAGCGCGAGCTGTCGAGCTGGGACGGTCAGGCGCTGTGCGACGAGCTGCGCATCCAGCGCTGAGCCACCTCGCGCGACCTCAAAACACCGAGCAGACGCTCAGCTCGTCGGGGCGCACCACCCGCTCGTAGCAGGCGAGCTGCCCGCCCGACGCGTGCTCGACGCAGCGCGCGGTGCAGTCCGCCATCCACGGCGCCGCGGCGTCGTCGGGCGGCTCGCCCGTGCTCACCTCGAAGATGTGGCTGCACACCTTGGCGCAGCGCGCGTCCGACACCGGCTCTGGCGCTGTGTCGCTCGCCTCGGGCTCGCCGTCGTCATCGCCGGGCGCGATCTCGGGCTGGTGCTCCACGGCCCGCGGCGCCTTCGTCGGCGCCACATCCGCCCGCGGCGCACACGCGACCGCGAAAGACCCCAACGCCAGCGCCACCGTGAGTACCCGAACCGTCATGGCCGCGCAGCGTACACCAAGCCGCGCTTCCCGCACCCACTCGATGCGGCTACGCTCGCGCCCATGAATGCACCAGCCCGAGATCCCTCGCCCGCCCTGCCCCCGCTCCCCGGCGTGCCCCAAGGCGGTGGCGGCGGCCGCGTCAAGGCGGAGCCCCGAGACTTCGTCGTCGACGAGATCCCGGCCTACCCGCCCGCTGGCGAGGGCGAGTTCTACTTCCTGCACCTGGAAAAAGAGGACGTCGCCGCGGGCGAGTTCCTCCAGCAGATCGCGCGGCGCCTGGGCGTCCCGCGCGAGACCATCGGCTCGGCGGGGATGAAAGATCGCCGCGCCATCACGCGCCAGTGGGTCAGCGTGCCGTCGCGCGGCGTGGACCCGGCGCTGGTCGAGGGTCCGGTCGGCCAGACCGGCGCGATTCGGCTGCTCGCCGTCGACCGGCACCCGCAGAAGCTGCGGACCGGCCACCTCCACGGCAACCGCTTCAGCATCCGCCTGACCGAGCGCCGGCCCGAAGATGACGCGCTCGCCGCGGAGATCCTCGAGGCGCTGGCCACCCGCGGCATGCCCAACGCGTTCGGGCCGCAGCGCTTTGGCCACGGCGCGACCATGGGCGCGGGGTTCGCGGTGCTGCGCGGGGAGTTCGTGCGCGACCGCCACCTCCGCCGCCTCGGGATCTCGGCGGTTCAGGCCTGGATCTTCAACCTGTGGCTGGCTCGCCGCCTGGCGGACGGCACGGTGGAGCAGGCGCTCGAGGGCGACGTGCTGAAAAAGCGCGAGTCGGGCGGGATCTTCAACTGCACGGAGCCGGACGTCGACACGGAGCGCATCCGGGCCGGCGAGCTGGTGGTCACCGGGCCCCTGCCGGGCTCGAAGCTGCGGCGCGCCCTCGGACCGGCCGGGGCGCTGGAAGACGCCGCCCTGGTCGAGTCCGGCCTCGAGCCCGACGCCTTCGCCAAGATCGGCAAGCTCGCGCCAGGGACCCGCCGCCCTGCCCTGGTCTTCCCGAAAGACGTGGCGTCACACCGCGATGATCGCGGGCTGGTGCTCGAGTTCACGCTCAAGCCGGGTGCCTACGCCACGGTGCTGCTGGCGGCGATCTGTGGCCGCTCGGACGCCGAAGACGCCAGCGCCGACGATCCGGACCCGGGCGACTGAGCCGCGAGGGCACCGGGAGACTGGCCAGCGCCCGCGAATCCGACTAAGTACGCACGACCGGGCCGGTGCGGGCCGCGAGAGCAAAGCGAGGCGAGATGGC
>CAZNZH010000027.1:0-2571 GCA_964577445.1 uncultured Myxococcales bacterium | reverse complement strand
GTGGGCCAGCGGTTGGTGGCCGCCGAAGCGACGACCACCCCGGGCCAACCGGAGCTGCTCATCCGCGGTCCGGCGGCGTCATGGAGCCTGCTGCGCCTCGCCCCCGGCGAGCACTACGACGACTCGGACGCGGCGTGTGTCGAGCGATCGGTGTTGGTGCTCGAGGGCTTCGGCTCAGCCGTCACGTCCGAACGCACGGTCACGGTGGCCGCCGGACTGCTCGTCTTGGTGGAGGCCGGCGCGGCCTTCGATTTGCGGAATGACTCGAGCGCGCCGTTGGTCGTGCTGCTCGCGACGCGCCCCCGCGTCCTGCCCCCCAAGGAGCCCACGTGAAGCGATTTCACGCAGCCTTTGCCTCGATCTTCGCCCTCGCCATCGCGGCTCTGCCGGCGTCCGCTGAGGAGGGCAAACCGAACGCGCTCGAGGTCGGGCCGACGGACGCGGCCTTCGTGGTCGCGGCGACGGCGCTGGGGCGAGTCGAGGACGATCTCTTCGAGTTTCTCGGGCGCATGGAGAAGCTGGGGCTCGAAGATCCCGGTCTGCGCAAGCTGCGGGCTGAGGCGCTGGCCAAGCTCGGCAAGAAGAAGGGCTCGCTGATTCGCGCGGCCGGCATCGACCCGAACGGCGCCGTCGCGATGTACGGCGTGGCCCTCGAGGGGAGCCGCAACGTGGGCGTGGCCGTCGACATCACCGACCGCGACGCGTTCGTGCGGGCGCTGGCGGTGGTGCAGGAGGAGGGGCAGTGGGTGCCCGACGGCGAGAAGCGAAAGCGCGCGGTCATCACCAAGCGGGAGCTGGGTGGCGGCGGGTTTGAGGCGACGGTGGGGCTGCCCGAGTCGAGCGAAATCACGGTGCGAGCGCACGGCGGTGTCGCGGTATTCGCCAAGGATCCTCGGGTGTTGGATGGGTTTCGGCTCGCGGGTGGCCAGCGGATCGACATCGCCGACCGGCTGCCGCCGGGCGTGGCGGGCATGGTGATGCGGCTGAAGCCGCCGGCGGGGGGCATGACCGAGGAGGCGGGGATCCCGATCAGCGCGGTGCTGGAACACCTGGAGGGCGTGTGGCGTGAGACGCCCGAGGGCTTCATGGCCGACGGGGAGCTGCGCTTCGCCAGCGATCTGGCGCCGTGGGTCGCGCTGGCGCGCCCGGGGCCGGCGGGTGAGGCGGCGCGGAAGGTGATGCGCACGATGGTGGGGCCGGACACGGGCATGTGGCTGCGCTGGAGCGTGGACTCGCAGGGGGCGTGGGAGCTGGCCAAGACGCTGCTGGGCGACGCGCTGGGCGACGTGCAGAAGGAGATCAAGCGCGAGATTGGGTTGGACTTGAAGCGCGATATCGTCGACGCGGTGACGGGCGACCTGCTCTTCGAGTGCGAGGACGGCCTGCTGAGCTGCGTGCTGGTGTTCGGCACGTCCAAGGGCGGGCGCGCGGTGGCGAGCGTGAAGAAGGCGATGGCCTCGGCGATGCGGCAAAACAAGCGCGACCGGCTGGTGCACGAGCGGTCGTCGCTGCCGGGGGGGCGCACGCTGTACCGGACGCAGCTCGAAGAGAAGCGGTGGAAGCAGGACGAGTCGGCGCCCGATGAGTGGGAGCCGCAGGCTCAGTTTTACTGGGGCGCGCGCGACCATGCGCTGGTGCTGGGTCTGACGCGGGATGGGGTGGTCGACGCGCTGACGCGCTCGCTGTCGGGGCCGGGCGAGGTCCCCGACTTCCTACAGGGGCGCGGCTTCGACGCCGAGACGGGCGCGGCGTTCTACCAGCGCGGGCGCGAGCCGATGCGCGTCCTGCGGCTGGTGGCGGCGGTGGTGCGGGGGGTGGTCCCTGCGAGCGCGGCCGCGGGCATCGCAGCGCGCGCGTTCGAGCTGTACGCGGCGGCCGAGGACTTCATGTGGGAGCGGGCGTCGATCATCACGAGCAGCGGCCTGGACTGGAGCTTTCACGGGCTGATGACGACGATGCCGGACGAGAAGGCCCCCGGCTTCGACGCCGCGCTGGCGGGCGCCTGGGAGGCGGCGCTGGGCCTGCGCTACCGAGGCAAGGTCCGCCAATCCAACGAGGCGATGCTGGACCTGGCGACCCGCGCGCCCGACAGCCCGTGGGGCATGAAGGCCAAGCTCTACGCCCTGGCGTCCGATGACGTCTCGATGCTGACGAGCGCCTTCTACCTGGTGGGCATGTTCAGCCTCAGAGGCATCGGGCGCTCGTCGATGCCCCACGAAGACATGGTCCCGCCCATGCCCATGTCGGCCTGCATGAGCCTCGAGTCCATGACCTGCTCAGGCCCGAGCTACAACCAAGGGAGCTGCCAAATCGCGCAAAACGGCGTCGAAGCCGACTGCGAAGCGGAGCTGCAAGCGGTCTTGGGCGCGCCGTAGAGGGAAAGACATCAACCCACACAATCGCACTTGCCCCACGCCACACCCCGTGATAGCAAGTCGGCCGCTTTCGGGGTCATAGCTCAGTTGGTAGAGCGCTTGAATGGCATTCAAGAGGTCCGGAGTTCGACTCTCCGTGGCTCCACCGAGAAAGGCCCGCAACTTCAACGAGTTGCGGGCCTTTTGCTTTTGGGGG
>CAZNZH010000026.1:0-15873 GCA_964577445.1 uncultured Myxococcales bacterium | reverse complement strand
CGATCTTCAAGATCATCCCGCGCGGCACCGGCATCGTGCCGGCCTACATGGACCGGCTGGTCGAGCGCGTCGGCGACGCCATCACCCGCGCCCGCGAGTCCGCGCGCCCGGCGAGCTTGCGCAACGCCGCGTTCACGGTCGACCCACAGTGGACGCGCAACGACCGCAAGGGCGGCGGGCGCTACGACGGCGCGGTGGCCCTGGGCCTCGACGACGCTGAGACGGGCGAGCGCCTCGCGACGCTCCTGAACTTCGCCAGCCACCCGGAGACCCTCTGGGAGCATAACCGCTGGCTCAGCCCCGATTTCCCCGGCCCCTTTCGACGCCGCGTGCGCGAGGCGGTCGGCGGCGAGGCGCTCTATTTCTCAGGCCCCCTCGGGGGGATGTTGACCCCAAACGTCCCGCCCGACTCGACCGAGGCAGAGCGCCGTGACTACATCGAGCGCCTGGGTGAGGCCCTGGCGACCCAGACGACGGCGGCCCTGGCGGCCGCCGAGCCCGACTCCAGCCCCGACCTCGCCCACACCTTCAAGGTCACCGAGTTCCCGCTCGCGAACTGGCGCTTCCGCCTGATGACGCGCCTCGGCATCATCCCCAACGCGTGGCGCGGGCAGGTCGCCGAGACCGAGATCCACCACATGCGCATCGGAAAGCTCGAGCTCTTC
Organism: uncultured Myxococcales bacterium; assembly: GCA_964577445.1. Lineage (GTDB taxonomy): Bacteria > Myxococcota_A > UBA9042 > PHBI01 > JACKFB01 > JACKFB01. Next base: position 15,208 of record CAZNZH010000026.1, on the reverse strand, counting down.
AGCGTCCCCGGCGAGCCGGTGCCCGAGGTCGGCCACCGCATCGCCGAGCGCCTCACCGGCCCCCACCGCGGCATGCTCTGCCTGGGCATGGACGAGTTCGGCTACATCCTCGAGCCGCGGATGTTCGACGAGCGCGAGTACCGCTACGAGAAGACGATGTCTCTCGGCCCCGCGACGGCCGAGACCCTGCTGCGCGCGTGCGACGCCCTGGTGAGCGCCGCGTGAGCGCCGCCGACGACGAGCTCCACGACGAAGACGACCGCGACCTGACCTGGTCGCAGCGCATCATGTTCGGCCTGCCGCAGATCGGCGTGAACATGTCCGGCATGATCATGGGGTCGTGGCTGACCTTCTTCCTGCTGCCGCCCGACGACGACCTGAGCGCCGGCAAGGTCGCCTTCATCGCCGCCGCGGCTTACGCGTCCGTGCAGCTTTGGGGAAAGATCGTCGACGCGGTCTCGGACCCCATCATCGGCCACTGGTCCGACAAGACCCGCACGCGCATCGGCCGCCGCATGCCCTTTCTGCTGTGGGGCACGCCGCTCTTCGCCATCGCCTATATCGCGCTGTGGTTTCCGCCCTTCCCCCCGGCGGGAGGCCAGATCCCCTGGTACCTCGACGGCAACGTCTGGTACCTCGCCGGCTCCTACACCTTTTACTGGATCATCTTCACGGTGGTGCTCGGGCCCTACTCAGCCCTGCTGCCCGAGGTCGCCACCACCGGCCGCGGCCGCATCGTCCTCTCGTCGGTCATGGGCCTGCTCGGCGCGGTCGGCGCGATCTTCGGCCTGCTCAGCGGCGAGCTCATCTCCCAATTCCCTGATGGCGCCACGCTCTTTGGCGTGCACGTCCCCACCGGCATCCAGCTCGTCGCCATCTTCGGCGGCCTGTCCCTGCTGCTCTGCGCCGCCCCCCTCATCAACATCCGCGAGTCCCCGCACTCCGCCGCAAAAGACGTCCAGATGGGCATCTGGGAGGGCGTCTACTCGGCCACCAAGAACCCCGCCTTCCTCCCGGTCGTCGCCATCGCGTTTTCGTTTCTCATGGCCAGCGCGATGATCACGACGGTCTTGCCCTACCTCACCACCCAGGTCTTGGAGCGCCCCCCAGGCGTCGAAGGCTGGGTCGCCCCCGGCCAGGGCGAGGCGTGGATGACCTACCTGCTCGCCATCGTCTTGCTCGGCGCGCTCTGCTGGTTTCCCTTCATCCACCGCATCGCCGCCCGCATCGGCCACAAACGCCTCATCATCCTCAGCGGCTCGATCTACGGCACCGGGATGCTGCTGCTGCCGGTGATCAAGCTCTTCCCCGAGCCGGCCCTGGGCGCGATCCTCATCATGCTGATCCTGACCTTCCCGACCTCGGTCACCCTGGTCATGCCGCCGGTGCTCTTCGCCGACGTCATCGACTTCGACGAGACCATGACGCACCTGCGCCGCGAGGGCCTTTATAATGGTGCCGTCGCCTTCCTCACCAAGTGGTCTGACGGCATCGGCAAGGCCATCGTCGTGGGGCTTCTGACCCTCGGCAACTCGCGGTCGAACTCCACCGGCATCTTCTTGGCCACGCCGGTCGCCGGCCTGGCCGTCTTCCTCGGCGTGGCCATCTTCGCCTGGAGGTACCCCGAGCAGCAGATCATCGCGGGCATCCGCGCCTACAAGGCCGAGCGCCGGGCCACGCGCGCCGCTAGTCGCGCAGCAGCGCCGCCGCAATGACCGGCAGGGTCTTGTCGAACCGGATCCGCGTGCCCTTGTAGTCGTCCCCGGGGTAATCGAGGCGCGGGCTGAGGTGCGTAGACCTGCTGTAGTCCCGGTCGGCAGGCACGGGCGCGAACTCCTCGCGTGCTCCGAAGTCCTCGAAACTAAAGCGCTTTCCCCAGAGCGCCGACGCCTTCCCGTAAAAGCGCACGAGCTTCTCGAACTGCCCCAGGATGCGCTTCTGCGTCGGGTAGCACGCCAACATCCGGGCCTTCCGCGCCGCAGCGTCCGAGCTCAGGTGGAGCTCATGCACGGGCGCACGCCGCCACGGCTTGAACCGCAGCGCCACCAAGATCAGCTCGTAGGCCGGCAGCTCATAGATCGGGACGGCCGCGCCGCGCTCCTCACCCAGCAAGCGGGCCGCCCGCACCGCGGTCAGGTGGGCCAGGTCGTGCTCGGGCTGCCCGCCCTGCCACGCCAGGGTCCAGATCACGTCGGGCTGAAAATCCCGCGCCTCCGCCTCGACCTCGCGCGCGATGGCCCCGAAGCGCTCCGGCATCGTGTCGCCGTACTCGCCACGGCTCATCCGCGCCAGCAGGTCATAGAGCGTGTACTCGGAGTGCCCCAGGCAGACCAGCCGCGACTCGGGGACCTCGAGCTCGGCCATGGCGTTTACCGACTCCATGTACCGCAACTGCGCGTAATCCAACGGCGCCATGCCATCTTCGTGCGCCAGCCCGTCGCTGTTGGTGATCCAGACCATGCGGACGTCAGGCCCCATCCTGAGCAACAGCCCCGCGTAGGGCAGCTCGTCGTCGTGGTGCGCCAACACGATGAGGTGCTTACGCCCGGCCTCGAAGAGCCCAGGCGGTGTCGGCGCGATCTTCCGCAGCGACGGCAGCAGCGCCACTACACGAGCTCCGCGGCGTGCTGCTTGACCTTCGCGACCGCCTCGACGATGCGGTCCAGGTCCTCGCGCGACCCCATCAGGTAGGGGTAATGCATCCAGACCGCCTCGTGGTAGGCCGCCTTCGAGGTGACCGGGAAGTTCAGCGCGTCCTTGGCCACGGGCGACTTGATGCCGTCGCCGTAGCGCTCGCGGAGCTGCGGCCAGTGCCGCGTCTCAGCCCACATGAGCTGGTGCTCGTGCATCGGCACGTAAAAGGACCCGTCGAGGTCCACGCCTTCGGCCTGAAGCGCCGCCAAGAACCGATTGCGATGCACGCCGGCGAACTGCTCCGCGTCGTAGCGCATCAGCAACTGGTAGGCGTGGCGCGTGGTCTGGCGCTCGTCGCGGGCCAGGGGCACCAGCCCGCCGATCTCGCGCAGCCGCCAGTCCAGGTACTCCACCGACGCCTCGCGGTGCGCCGTGTCGTCGGCGAGGCGGGCGAGCTGAGCTTCCAGAATCGCCGCCTGGAACTCGGTCATGCGCCCGTTGACGCCCAGGACGTTGCCCTTCGCGCCCTGGTAGGCCTGCTCCTTGCGCCCGCAGTTCACCACCCAGTGCGCGCGCGAGTCCAGCTCCTCGCTCGAGGTGATGACGATGCCGCCCTCGCCTGCGGTCATCAGCTTCGAGACCTGAAACGAAAACGAGCCGAAGTCGCCCCAGGAGCCGAGCCCGCGACCGCGCCACGCGCCGCCGTGAGCGTGGGCGCAGTCCTCGATGAGGAAGAGCCCGTGCTTTTCTGCGATGGCGGTCAGCCGGTCGAGGTCGGCGGCCTGCGAGCCCAGGTGTACCGTGATGATCCCCTTGGTGCGCGGGGTGATCGCCGCCTCCACCTGGTCGGGGTCCATGCAGTAGGTGTCGGGCAGCACGTCGACGAAGACCGGCACGGCGTTCTGGTGAATCGGCGCGACGCCGGTGGCGATCCAGGTGTAGGTCGGGACGATGACCTCGTCGCCGGCCTCGATGCCCAAGGCGATGAGCGCCACCTCGAGGGTGACGCTGCCGTTGGTCACGCAGACGCCGGACTTGGCCGAGTGGTGGCGCGCGAAGGCGTCGGCGAAGCGGGCCGCGACCGGTGAGGGCTCGGGGTAGCCGCCCCAGGCGCGGGACTCCAAGACGGCGAGCAGGCCTTGGCGTTCGCGCTCGTCAAAGGAGGGCCAGGGGCGCGCCAGGTCGGTCGCGGAGACGGGTGTACCGCCGAGAAGGGCGAGCTTGCTCACAGTGATTTCCTGCGGAAAAGTGGGGCTTTGCGGGGACTTGCGGGGCTTGGCGGGGCGATAGAACCAGACTAGATCAGCCCGCGCTCGATGAGGCGGTCGAGCACGAGGCGGGCCGCCCGCGCGCTGGGGACGAGCGGATTGGCGACCAGCGCCATATACGCTTTGTCGCGCGAGCGGTCCACGGCTGCTTGTATGGCGAGGCGCTCGTAGGCTTTCACATGGCGCATCAGGCCGACGATCGACTCCTGGGGAGCGTCCTGGCTGACCGGCTCGACGCCGTGGCGCGAAATCCGGCAGGGGACCTCGACCACCGCGTCGTCGGGCATGCCCGCCACCGTGCCGCGGCTGGTGGTGTTGACGATGTGCACGGTGGGCTCAGCGCCCTGGAGCGCGCCGAGGAGATCGACGGCCAGCCGCGAGTACCACGCGCCGCCGCGCTTGCTGAGCAGCTCGGGCAGCGTGTCCTGGCCTTCGTCGCTGTAAAGCGCGAGCAGCGCCTCCTCGATGGCCATGACCTCCTGGGCGCGCGTCTTGGGCGCCTTCTGAATCGCCGCCAGCATCTCGTCGGTCGCGTAGAAGTAGCGGACGTAAGACGACGGGATCATCCCCAGGGCCTTCAAAAACCCAGGCGGGTACTGAAGTTCCGGGATGTTCGCCGGGCCGGTGAGCCCCTCGCCCGAGGCGTTCATGTGCTCGATCTTGTCGATGAGCCCGGGCAGCACGTCGGCGCCGTCGACGATGACCTTGCGCAGCCAGCCCAGGTGGTTCAGCCCGATCCAGTCCAGCGTCACGTCCTCGCGCGGGCGGCCCAGGAGATGGGCGACCTCCATGTGCATCTCGATCGGCACGTTGCAGAGCCCGACGACCTTCTCGCGCCCGTGGTGGAGCAGCGCCTCGGTCACCATGCCCGAGGGGTTGGTGAAGTTGAGCATCCAGGCGTCCGGGCAGCGCTTGTCCATCTGGCGGGCGATGTCCAGCACCGCCGGGATCGTCCGCAGGGCCTTCGCGAAGCCGCCCACGCCGGTGGTCTCTTGGCCGATCAGCCCGAAGTCCAGGCCGGTCTTGATGTCCTCGTGCCGGCCCTCCTGCCCGCCGACGCGGATCTGCACCACCACGAAGTCGGCGCCGTCCAGGGCCGCGTCCAGCGACTCCGTCCCGTTGACGGCGAAGGCGGCGCCGGCCTTGGCGGCCAGCCGCCGGCAAAACCCCGAGACCGGGCCGAGGCGATCGGGGCGCGGGTCTTGCAGCACCACCTCGGTGACGCCGGTGTGCGCGCCTTCGGCCGTGAGTCCGCTGAGGATCTCGGGTGAATAGGTGCTGCCGCCGCCGATGATGGCGAGCTTCATGGGGACTCCCTCGGGACGGGTTGGGCGAGTGTGGCCGACAGGCGAGCGCTGGCCTCGACAGCCGGGCGCTGGGGGCGAACGACGAGGTCGAGCGCGAGCAACAGCGCGCCTGCCAGCGGCGGCGTCTCGAGGACGACCGGCTCGGCGTTGGGAAAGTGCGCCAGGACCGCGCCGATCAGGGCCGAGCGCATCGCGTCGTGGGTGCCGAGCTGCAAGACCGAGCCGCCCAAGACGAGCGGGAAGCGGTCGTCCGGCTCGAAGAGGCGCTCAGCGACCAGGCGAGCGGAGAGCCCGAGATCGCGCCCGGCCGCCTCCAAGAGCGCGATGGCGACGGCGTCATCGGCGCAGGCGGCCTCGAAGACCAGTGGCGCCAGAAGCCCCGCAGGCGGGGCCCGCCGCGGCGCGTCGGCCAGGTGCGCGTCGACCAGATCGTCAAGCCGGTCCAGCCCGAGTCGCGCCTTGATGAGGGCGCTCAGCATCGTCGGGGCGCCGCGCCCGTCTTCGCCGCGAAAGGCCGCGCGGACGGCGTCCACGCCAAGGTCGCTGGCGCCCGAGCCGTCGCCGAACTCGTAGCCCAGCCCGCCGATGCGCGTCTGCCGGCCGTCCGGCGCCACCCCGCAGCAGTTGCTTCCGGTCCCCGAGGCGACCGCGACGCCCGAACCCGTGCTGCTGCCGGCGCGCAGGACCAAGAAGGTGTCGTTGACCACGACGTGCGCGAGCCCGGCTGGTAACAGCGCCGCCAGCAGCGGCTCGAGCACCGCGCCGTCCTTCGGCCGGTCGAGCCCAGCGAGCCCAAAGGCGCAGGCCGCGACGGTGAGCCCGGCCTCTTCGGCGCGGCCGAAGAGCGTCGACAGCGCCTCAGCGTAGGCGCTGCGGGCGGCCAGAGCCCCGATGCTCTGGTAGTTCCCCGGTCCACAACGCGTCCGCGCGATGACGTGCCCGTCGAGGGTCGCCAGCGCCGCGGCGGTCTTCGTGCCGCCCGCGTCGAGCCCGATAACTGCGCGCCCCACGGCCATCAGTCGAGCTTCGCGAGCATCTTCTTCGCGTAGTCTTTGGCGTCCTGGGTCTCCCACGACAGCACCGCGGGCCCCGTGCCCTTGTCGATGCAGTGCCGATAGGTCGCCCGCGCCTTGTCCTTTTGGCCCATGTCCGCCTGGATGCCCGCGAGCTCGAGCAGGACCTCGGCGTTGTCAGGCGCCAGCTTCGCCGACTGCTCAAGCAGCGCGAGGGCCTTGGCCTGGTCCCCGATGGAGATCGGCGGCCCAGGCAGCGCGCGGTAGATGGCGCCGAGGACCATGTAAGCCTCAGCGCGCTTGGGGTTGTCCTTGATCATCTTCGCCAGCAGCGCCGTGATCGACGGGGCCGCGCCCAGGGCCTTGGTGACACCGCGCGCCTGCTCGGCCTGAAAGCGCGTCATCAGCCACCAAAACCGCCCCTCGTAGTCGGTCTTGTCCATCGCCGTGATCCGCTTGGCGCAGTCCACGCCGCGCCCGGCGACCTTCGCCTTCACGGCGGAGTCCTCGATCCGGTGGGCCGCGTAGTACGAGGTCCGCGAGCACCAGACCTGGCGGTCTTTGTCGGTCGGGTACTTCTCGGCGAGGGCGGCCATGGCCTCGGCGGCCTTCACGTGCTGCGGCAGCGCAGCCCGCGCCTTATAAATCTCCATCGCGCCCGCGACCAGCCGCGCCTTCTCGGCGTCCTCTTCAGCCCACGCGGGGCCGGCGAACGCCAACACGATGACTCCAACCACGACCGCGAACTGCTTCATCTTGGGCCCTCCCGAGCGCACTTCTTCTATCAACCCCGACCCGACTCGCACAAGCTTGAGAATCGTGCGGCGCCAACTACCTTGAGCACCCCGGGCGTCACGAACAGGCGCGCGCGGCCACGGTGGGGCCTCCGACGGGCGGCTGCGCGAGATATTCCGGCGTCGGGCGGGCGGCTCGTGGTGGCGGTGGCGGGCCTCCCGGTGATATTGAGTCGCCGCTCGGACACGGGTCCGCCGGGCGGGGAGGTCGCGAGTGAGCGGGCAAATTCGGTGCGCCATCGCTGGGTACGGCTACATCGCGCACGCGCACGCGAAGGCGATCGCCGCGTGCGGCGACACCGAGCTGGTGTGCGTCATGGGGCGCGACCAGGCAAAACGCGAGGCGTTCGCTGAGCAGTACGGCGTGTCGACGACCGTGGGCAGCAGCGCTGAGCTGGCGGCGCTCGACGGGGTCGACGGGGTGGTCGTCGCGCTGCCGAACAGCTTCCATGCGCCTGTATCCATTGAACAGATGGAGGCCGGCCGGCACGTGCTGGTCGAAAAGCCCATGGCGATGAACGCGGCGGAGGCTCGGCAGATGGCCGAGGTCGCGAGGGCGCGAGGCCGGCGCCTGCTGGTGGGGCATCAGTGGCGCTTCGATCGCGAGGCGCAGTGGCTGCGGGAGCGGGTGGCGGCGGGCGCGCTCGGCGACGTGGTGAAGACCAAGGGCTACGGCATCCACGTGAACTGGGGGCCTTCCGGTTGGTTCGTGGACCCGGCGCTGGCGGGCGGTGGCGCGCTGGTGGACATGGGCGTCCACGCCATCGACACCGTGTGCTACCTGCTGGGCGACCCGAAGCCGGTGCGGGTCTACGCGCGCATCGGGACGAAGTTCGGCGACTATGAGGTCGACGACCTGGGCGTGGTGGTCATCGACTGGGAGGGCGGCGCGGTCTCGATGGTCGAGAGCGGCTGGTACAACCCGTGGATGGACGGTGAGGAGGCGTCGACGCAGCTCTTCGGGACGCGCGGCTACGGGCGGCTTTTCCCAACGGGTGTCACGCGAATCGAGGAGTGGAAGCCGAAGGCCGAGGCCGTGAGGTTTCCGCCGCGAGCCGAGCACTGCGACCAGCACACCTACGATGGCCAGGTGGTGGAGTGGGCGCGCGCGATCGTCGAGGCGCGCGAGCCGGTGCCGGGCCCGTCGCACGGGCTGGCGGTCATGGAGATCTGCGACGCCGCCTACGCGTCCGCCCGGAGCGGGCAAGCCGTCACCCTATGATGGTGGAGCAGAGAGGGGCCGCGAGGTGAGCGTGCCACCCCAGGGGTCGCGAACGCCCGCCGGAGCGGTGGGAGGGCCTGACGCGGCGGAGCCAGCCCTCGACTACCGCGGGCTGGCCATCCGCATCGTGGTGGGCGTGCTCGTCATGATGGTCGGGCTTGGGACCATCGCGTTCATCTTCCGTGAACCGTTGGAGCTGCTGAGCCGCCGCTTCGTAGACACCCTGGGCGGCCCAGGCGTGACCCTGGGCTTTTTCCTGCCCGACGCGTTCACCATCCCGGTGCCCAACGACGCGTTCTCGTTCTTCGCGCTGGTCGGGGGCATGCCGTTTTGGCAGATCGTCGCCTGGGCGACCGTGGGGAGCCTGGGGGGCGGCCACGTCTCCTTCGGCCTCGGCCGCTGGCTGGGCCACACCCGCCGCGTCGCCGATTTCCTGGCCCACCGCGGCGCCGAGGCCCACGGCCTGGTCCGCCGCTACGGCGTCTGGGCCCTCAGCTTGGCGGCGCTCACGCCCATCCCCTACTCCATCGGCTGCATGGCCGCCGGCGCCCTCCACATGCGCTACGCCCACTTCCTCGCCGTCTCGACTCTCCGCCTCCCCCGCATCGCGTTCTACCTGTGGCTCATCGAGCTAGGCGTGCTCTCGGTCACGGGCTGACCAGGGCGAACGAGGCCCAGGCCCTGCCCCATCGAGCCGCTCGACCTTCCAGAAGCCGTCCGTCCGCTGGTTGAGCCGTAAGTGCCGATATTCCATATGATCCTTCAAGATATCCCGCGGATGCCCGACGCCTCGCTCGCGGGCTCGACCTTTGATGCGGCAGCGCGGATGCTGTTCAAGTACGGGCGCAGCCCCAACGTCATCGAGGTGTTCGCGGCCTCCCCGGAGCTCATTGAGGCGCTCTCGACCAGCGACCAGCGCCTGCAGAGGCAGTTCATAGAATATGTGAGCGACACCAACGAGCACATCGAGCGCGATGTGCTCGTTGGATTTGTCGCCAGCAACATCGGGCAAGGGGCGGCGGAGATGGGTTTGACGCTGTCAGATCGGTTGCGGGAAGAGGGACGGGAAGAGGGACGGGTTGAGGGACGGGTTGAGGGACGCGTTGAGGGGATCCAGTTGGCGCTCGTCAACCAGATCGCGCTCAAGTACGGGGCGCGGGGCGAGCAGGTCGAGCGGCGCGTGATGGAGGCCTCCGAGGCTCAGGTGCTCTCCTGGATCGGCAGGATCCTCGACGCGCCCACGCTGGCGGACCTGCTCGGCGAAGAGTGGCGCTAGCGCGGCAGGACTTCGCTGGCGTCTTTGAGGTTCTGCAGGATGCGCTGGATGTGGCTCAGGGACGCGCGCAGGCTGGGGTCGCCTGGGTGACGGCCGTCGGTGAAGTCGGCGAGTCGGCGCGTGATGTGGCCGAGGTCGGCGAGGATGGTGTCCATGTCCATGGGTGCTGAGCCGTCGACCAGGGTGCCGGGCTGTAGCGGCTCTCCCGCACCGCCCGGCGCGATGGCCAGGACGTTTTCGCCCAGCAGGCCGCTGCGGGTGACGGCGTAGGCGCTGCCGGTCGTCAGCAGGGGCCCGAAGCGCGCGCCGTCGAAGATCTCGGCCGTCGCCAGCACGCGAAAACCGAGGCCCGGGAGCTCGGCTATCTCGAGCGCGCGCACCTCGCCCGCCTCGATTCCGCTGATGAGGACGGGGCTGCCGGCGTGAAGCCCGTGGGCCTCGGCCAGCACCACGGTGAACGGCAGCGCGTGTCCACCGAGGCTCAGGCCCTTCCGCGGCACGTAATAGATCGAGAAGAGCAGGGCCGCGGAGACGACCAGGCCGAGGGCCAAGCCCAGCCAGAAGTCGCGGCGGCCGGCGGGATTGCTCATGGGTTGTCTCCCAGGTAGAGGGCCAGTGGCGCGCGGACGGCGGCGATGGGGCCGGCGGCCTCGACGCGGCCGGCGCGCAGAAGCACGACGTGCTCGGCGAGGCGCTCGATGTCGCCGCGCTGGTGGGTGACCAAGACGATGGTGCGGTGACTGGCCGCGCGGAGGCTGGCGATCAGCTCGCGCAAGCCCTCGAGGGCCGCCGGGTCCAGGCCGGTGAAGGGCTCGTCGAGGAGCAGGGTCGGCGGGTCCAGGGCCAGCGCGCGGGCCAGCGCCAGGCGTTTGCGTTCGCCGCCGGAGAGCGTCGAGACGCGGCGGTCTGGCTCGAGCCCGGTCTGGGCCAGCAGCGCGTGGCCGCGGGCGGTCGCGTCGCGGGCCGAGATCCCTCGAACAGTGAGGGGCCATATGACGTTTTCGAGGGCGTCGCGGTCGGGAAAGAGGCCCTCGCGCTGAAAGACGAAGCCTAGCTGGTCGCCGCGCAGGCGGGACGCGAGGAGCTGAGACTCGTCGAGGGCGAGCAGGTCGATGGGGTCGGGCCGCGGGCCGGGCGCGATCTCGGGCGGGTGATACACGATGCGGCCGGTGGGCGTTGGGGCGGGCACGGGGAAGTAGCCCGACTCCACGCGGCCGAGCAGCGACAGCAGCGTCGACTTTCCGCTGGCGGACGGGCCCAGTAACACCGTGGTCTGGCCCGCGGGGATCGCGAGCTCGGCGATGTCGAGCCGGAAGTCCGGGCCCAGCTCCCAGCGAAGGTCGCGGATCTCGTAGGCGGCGCCGCTCATCCGATCCACGCGACGATGAAGGTGGTCAGGACGTGGTCGCTGATGAGGACGAGGAAGCTGGCGGTGACGACGGCGGTCATGGTGTGGCGGCCCAGCTCGCCCGCGTCGGCCTTGTCGCGCAGGCCCTGCCGGCAGCCGATGGTCGCGATCAGCAAGCCGAACGCTGCGGATTTGATGAGCCCGCACCCAAAGTCCGCCGGCGTCAGGGCGTCCACGGCGCGGTTCATGTAATGGACCGGGCTGAGGCCGAGCTTGGCCGAGCCGAGCACCATGCCGCCGAGCAGCCCGGTGAGGATCGCCGCCATCGTGAGCAGGAGCGTCCCGACGACGCAGGCGGCGATGCGCGGGGCGACCAGCTCGCGATCGATGTCCAGCGAGAGCGCGCGCATGGCCTGGGCCTGACCGGAGAGGACGACCATCCCGAGCTCGCTGGCCAAGCCCGCGCCGGCCTTGCCGGCCATCAAGAGCGCGGTGAAGACCGGCGCCAGCTCGCGCACCAGCGAGACGGACACGATGTCGGCGACCAGGTGGCTGGAGCCGAGGCGGGCGAGCTGTAGCGAGGTCTGGAGCGCGATGACCATGCCGGCGAAGAGCGCGGCGGCGCAGATGAGCGGCAGCGCCGAGAGGGCGAGGCGGCCGAGCTGGTCGAGGAAGTCGCCGAAGCGGCTGCGGGGGAGCGCTCTGAGGGCGCGCCAGAGCACCGAGCCGAGCGCGCGCCCTTCGCGGCCGAAGCTCGAGATGACACCGGTCATGGGGCCGCGAGGCCCTCGACTCGGAGGCGCACGACCCCGCGGGCGCCGTCGCCATAGCGGAGCACGATCTCCTTGACCTCCCCTGGCGCGACGCGGGGCATCGGCTCGCTGAGCACGCCTATGCGCTCGTCGATGCCCGTGTCGTCGTCCATGAGCGTCACCATGAGGCCGGCGCCGGGCCGCGACTCGAAGATCACGCTGTCTCCCCACACCGCGGGGTCATCGTCGGCGGCGACGGTGGTCTCGAAGCGCTGGCCCTCGTGCTCGATGATCAGATAGGCGTCCGTGCCGCCCGGGCCGTCGTCGTAATCGGGGATGCCGGTGCCGTCCACCGCGACGATGCGGACGCGGGTGGGCGCTGGCGAGCCCTCGGGCGCCGCCGCCGCTTGCGCCGCCTTGCGCTCGACGTAGCGGGTGAGCGCCTCGGGCGTGGGCCCCGGCTCGGCTGCGCAGGCCGCCCAGAGGACACACGCCGCCGCGAGCGGTGACAGCCACGCCGCCCGCGGTGTGCGGCGCGCACAGCGAACGCGAACGGCCCGGTCGGTGAGTGCGTGACCCATGAGGCGGGACTATGCCACATTCGCGCGGACATGGACTCTGACCTGCCCCACGTCCCGGTCGCGATCCCGGGCCCCGAGAGCCAAGCGCTGGTCGACGTGTTGGCGCGCCACGAGTCGCCCGGCATCACCGCGCGACGGGCGCGCCACGGCGAGGCGCGCGGGACCGGCCGGGATCCGATCGTGTGGGCGCGGGCTCAGCGCGCGTCGGTCTGGGACGCCGACGGCAACCGCTACGTCGATCTCACCGGGGCCTTCGGGGTGGCGCTCATCGGCCACGCGCACCCGGAGGTCGTCCGCGCCGTGCAGGCCCAGGCCGCCACGCTGATGCACGGCATGGGTGACGTCTTCCCGAACCCACCGCGCATCCGGTTGATGGAGCGGCTGGCGGCGCTGGCGCCCGAGGGCCTGAGCCAGTGCATCTTGGGGCTCAACGGCTCCGACGCCGTCGAGGCGGCGCTGAAGACCGCGGCGCTGGCCAGCGGACGGCCGGGCGTCCTAGCGTTTTGGGGCAGCTACCACGGGCTCAGCTACGGCGCGCTGGCCGCGACGGCCTACAAAGCCGACTTCCGGGCGCCGTTTTCGGGTCAGCTCGGGCAGCACGTCCGGCACCTGCCCTTCGGCGAAGACCTCGATCTCATCGATCGATTCGTCTCCGGGCCGGCGACGGGCGGCGAGGCCATCGGGACGATCCTGGTCGAGCCGATCCTCGGCCGCGGCGGCGAGGTGGTGCCGCCTGACGGGTGGCTTTCCGGCCTGCGCGCCATCGCCGACAGGCGCGGTCTGGTCTTGATCTTCGACGAGATCTACAGCGGCCTCGGGCGCACCGGGCGCTGGTGGGCGTGCGATCACGAGGGCGTGGTCCCCGACATCCTCTGCGTCGGAAAGGCCCTGGGCGGCGGGATGCCCGTGAGCGCCTGCGTCGCCAAGCCCGAGATCATGGCGGCCTGGGGCCGAAGCGGCGGCGAGGCGATCCATACGGCGACCTTCCTCGGGCACCCGGTGGCGGCGGCGGCGGCGCTGGCGACGCTGGACGCGCTGGAGGCCATGGACGCCCCGGCGCTGGCGCGCGCGTTCGAGGCCACGGTCCGAGCCCGCCTCGGCGCGCGGGTGCGCGGGCGCGGCGCCATGCTGGGCGTGGAAGTCGGCAGCGCCGGCGCCGGCGCGCGCATCGCCGGCCGGCTCTTGCGCGACGGCTACATCGTGCTGCCGGGCGGCGTCGACGGCGACATCATCGGCCTGACCCCACCGCTCTGCCTGAGCGACGCGCAGCTCCAAGGCGCGCTGGACGCCATCGAGGCCGCGCTCGCCTCCGAATCATCATGAAAGTACTGGCGAATCGCGAGGCGCTTCGGGCGGACCTGCTGGCCTTCGTGGCCGACCCCCGGCCCGCGCGGTTCGACGCGCTCGCGACGCGCGTGGCGCGCTTTCAGGCGGCCACCGTGCCCGCCTACGGGCGCCTGGTGCACGCGCGCGGCCTGGACGGGCTCGCCGATTGGCGCGACGCGCCCCGTGTCCCGACCGACCTCTTCCGCGAGCTGGATCTCTCGAACTTGGCGGCCGGCGACGCCGAGGTCGCCTGCTTTCGCACCAGCGGGACGACCGGCCCGGACCAGCGCGGCGCGCGGCGGGTCCGCGACCTGACCCTCTACAACGCAGGCATGGTCGAGCCCTTCGTCGCCCACGTGCTCGGGGGGCGGCGTCAGCGGCTGCCGTGGCTCAGCTTGGTCCCCGACCCGCGCGACTCGCCGGGCAGCTCCCTGGGCCACATGGTCGCCGAGCTGGCCCTCGATTTCGCAGATGGCGCCGAGGCGTTTTGGGCCCTCAGCCCCGAGGGCCTCGACGTGCAGGCGGCCTGGGAGTGGCTCGAGGCTCAGGTCGCAACCGGCGGCCCCGCGGTGGTCCTCGGGACCTCCTTCGCCATCGTCAGCCTCTTCGACGCCGAGCGCTCCCGGCGCGTCCGCCTGCCCGACGGCTCGCGGCTGATGCTGACGGGCGGCTTCAAGGGCCGCAGCCGCACCCTCGACGAGGCCGCGCTCACCGCGCTGGTCACCGAGCGCCTCGGCCTGCCCGCGCCCGCCATCGTGCCCGAGTACGGCATGACCGAGCTGACCAGCCAAGCCTACGGCCGGCCGCTTCAGGCCCCGCCCTGGCTACGCATCGAGGTCGTCGACCCGGTGACCCTCGCCCCGCTGCCCGCCGGCGAGCGCGGCCTCGTCGCCTGCTTCGACCTGCTGGCGCTCGACAACATCTCGGCGCTCTTGACCGGCGATCTCGGGACCCTCGACCCCCGCGGCCACCTGACCCTTCACGGGCGCGCCCCGGGCGCGGTCCTGCGCGGCTGTAGCCTCACCGCCGAGGAGCTCGGGGTGCTCGGCCGGTGAAGCTCCGGGCACTCCAAGACCTCGATCGCAGCGCCGGACGCGCGCTCCTCGACGCCGCCGTCGCCATCGGGTTTTCCGAGCCCGTAGCCCGCGCCGGCCTCGACGCCGAGCTTGCGACCTGGACCGACGACGCCTTTTCCCTCGTCCGCGCCGAGCTCCCCGACGATCTGAAGCCCGCGCGCCTGCCCCAGACCGTCCTGATCATCGCCGCGTCCACCCTGCCCGCCAGCACCCTGCGCGCGGTCTTGATGGCGCGGCTGCTGGGCGCCCGCGTCCTGCTCAAGCCGGCCAGCGGCCAAGGCGCCATCGCCGAGGCCATCGCGCTGGCGGACCCCGAGGTCGAGGTGCGCGCCTTCGCGTCGACCGATCTCGAGTCCCTCGACGGCGCCATCGCCGACGCCGACTCCGTCGTGGCCCTGGGCGGCGACCGCACCATCCAAGACCTCCGCGCCCGCGTCCCCTTCGCCAAAGGCTTCGCGGGCTACGGCCACCGGCTCTCGGTCGCCTGGCTCAGCCGCTTCGACGAGGCGGGCGCACGCGGACTCGCCCGAGATCTGTGCGCCTGGGACCAGGCCGGCTGCCTGAGCCCCCAGGTCGCCTGGGTCGAGGGCGACGTCGAGGTCGCCGCCGAG
>CAZNZH010000025.1:0-16179 GCA_964577445.1 uncultured Myxococcales bacterium | reverse complement strand
CTCCGCGGCCCGCGGTGAGGCGGCGGAGCGAGCCCCGAGTCATGACCCGACCCTGCTCATTCGGGCGCCTGAATAAGTAGGGGCCGCGGTCCGGGGGAGGATGGACCGCGGCCCCGAAGGCGTTAGAGACAAGCCTCTGAGCCGGTCTCGTAGCACCCGTCGAACACAACGCGCTCGGTCTTGGGAGACCCAGCCGCGAGGTGAGCATCGCCGCTGTCGATGTGCAGCACCCAGGGGCGCATCAAGCCCGCGAGCGAGACGCCGGCCTCGCCGCCTTTGTGGGTGATTCGGGACAGCATTCAGCACTCTCGACGCAGCGGGGACGGCCCCCGGATGAGTTCCAAGCGAAGGGTGAGCGGCAGGTAACATGCGGTTTTAGGGTTGTCCGATTTCCTGCCCGATCGACCTCGACGGGCGAGATGACTCGATCGACGGATAACTCTTGTGATTTCACACGGTTAAGCTCTCGTCCGCCGCCCGCTGGGGGAGCCGTTCCCTTGGTCTCCTGCGCTCGCGAACCGCGATCGCCGCGACGCCCGATCGCGCCAATTCGCGAGGATATATCGCACGATCCGGCGCGATCTCCCTCGACGGGGGCGGCCCGCTGCGAGACGATCCCCTCTCACGGAGGACCCCATGCACCCGCCCGATCGCGCCGGCAGCGACGCCGCCCTCGCCCATGGCGTCCGCCTCTCCCTCGGCGACGGCCTCGCCCGGATCCGCCTGGAGCGCCCGCCCGGTAACCGCGTCGACGTCGCCATGCTCACGCGGCTTTGCGCCGTCGCCGAGTCCCTCGCCGCTGACCCCACCCTCCGCGCCGTCTGGCTCAGCGCCGCCGGCCCCGACTTCAGCCACGGCATCGATCTGCGCGACCCCGCGCTCGCTCGCCTCCTCGCCACGGGCCCCGCCGCGCTCGAGTCCATCGCCGCGCTCGGCCAGGCCACCATCGACGCCTTCGCCGCCCTCCCCGTCCCGACCATCGTGAGCGCCCGCGGCCGCATCATCGGCGCCGGCGCCTGCCTCTTCGTCGCCAGCGATCTCCGCGTCGCCACACCCGACGCCGCCCTCTGCTTCCCCGAGGTCGACCGCGGCATGACGCTCGGCTTCGGCATCATCCCGCGCATGGTCCGCGCCCTCGGCACCAGCGCGACCGCCCGCCTCGCCCTCACCGGCCTGCCCTGCCCCGCCGCGGAGCTCCCCCCCGGCGTCACCAGCCTCGCCGCCGACCCCGACCTCGCCGCGCTCGACCTCGCCCTGGCCATGGCCGCCCGCCCGCCCCTCGCCGTGCGCGGGATCGTCCGCTCGCTGCGCGCGCTCGCCCGAGGCCAAGACCCCAGCGGCGACGACCCCGCCCACCTCGCCGCCAGCTTGGCCAGCGCGGATTTCAGCGCCGCGATGCGCGCGTGGCTCTCCGGGCAACCGGGGCGCTATACTGGCTCGTGAGGCAGGGCGGGTCCGCGCCTCGCAGGGGATCCCCATGACGACCGCGGGGCCGCACCCACGCCTGAAGCTACGCCCACCACGCGCTCAAGCCCGCGCCGCGCGCCACCGCGCGCCACCCCATCGAACAGGCGCCTGCTGGCGAAATCGCCGCATTTGTGGCGCACTCTCATCATACGAAAGCTGAACGCGCTGGAGCCGTGAGCCGATGCTGGTTGCCGAGAGCCTCGCAGGAATACCCGCCGTGTTCATCGGGCGGCACGGGAAGACCGACGGGCGGGTCGCAGAGCTCGCCGGGCGCGAGCTGCGCCTGTCGTTGGCGGACATCCCCGCGCCCGCGACCGAGGTGCGCGTCGCCCTCCGGTGCGAGGAGCGCCCCCTCGGCACCGTCCAACTGCAGGGGCGGATCCTCAGCGCGTACCGCGCCGACGGCGAGATCCAGGTGGTCATCCAGGTGCACCGGATCTTCGCGCCGACCGACGAGGACTTCCTCGTCACCTTCATCCACCGCTTCCTCCCCGACGAGCGCGTGCTGGGCCGCCAATTTCGCGTCACCAGCGCGGGCACCGTCTACGAGCTGCCGCCGCCAGGTTCGGTCGAGCCGCTGCCGCCCCACATCCGCGACACCCTCGCGTCGCACCGCGGTCATGTCGATCGCCCTCAAGACACCAACGATTCCGAAGATGAAGCCGATGCTGCGACGCACGGCGCCCCCGCCGACGCGCCGGAGGACCCAGCGCCTGCTCCGCCCGGTCCGCCCCCGGAATCCCGCGGCGTGAGCCGTCAGGTGCTCGAAGACACCTTCCCCGTGCGCATCCCGCTCGTCGCACAGCTCGACGGCATCCCGTTTTTGGGTGTGGTCTACCGCGTCACCGACGACGGCCTCCGCTGCTTCATCGCCAGCCTCGGTCGGGCCCCCGGCTTCGGCGCGCGCGTGGCCCTGGACGTCGAGGTCCCGCTGCCGACCGAGATGCTTCGGTTTCGCCTCGTCGGCGCGGTGGCCTGGACCCTGGGGCCGGATGAGTCCAGCCCCACCACCGCCTTCGCGCTGCGTCTGGGTCCCGGCACCACGCGCGGGGCCATGACGCACTGGGCCGACATCGTGCATGACGAGATCCGCGGCTGGCAAGATGCCGACGGAGCCGACGAGTCCACCGACGGCCCCCCGGGGCTGCCACCGCCCGACGTGCTCGCCGCCCTGGTCGCCGAGCTCGGCGCGTAGAACGCCCGCGCCGCGCCCGGTGTCAGCGCCCGAGCATCTTGCCGATGAACGCCTGATACTCGCGGATATTATACGGCTTTTTGATGAAGGGCCGGCCGGAGTGGACCAGGAAGTCCTGCGCTTGGGGGCTGAGGGTGTCGGCGGTCGTAAAGACGATCCGGTCGACCAGGTCGGGGTGCTCGGTGCTCAACCAGCGATACAGGCCGATCCCGTCGAGCGCACCGGGCATGCGCAGGTCAGAGATGATCAGGTCGTACTCGCGCTCTGTGAGCAGGATCAACGCCGCGTCGGCGCTGTCGGCCGTCTCAAGCTCGCCAAACCCTTCCAGGGCGTCCAGGTTCAGCTCGAGCACGAAGGGCTCGTCATCGATGACGAGGATCCGCGGCACCTCGTCGGGCAGGCTCTTCAGCGGCGTGGCCGAGCCCGGCGCGTCCGGCGGCGAGCGCGGGACCGTCAGGGTCGTCGGCAACCACACCACCACCGTGCTGCCGTCGTCGTCGTTGCTGACCTCCACCGCCCCGCCAAGGTCGGAGACGATCGCCAAGGCGACCGCGTGGCTCATGGTCAGCGGATCGAGGCCCGGCCGAATGTCCGACGCACGCAGCCCGACCAACGACTCAGGGAAATGATGCCCAGTCAGCCGGATCTCGACGCAGCTCTCAGCGCCGGGCACGTCCAGCCCCACCGCGACCCCCAGGGACCCGCCGCCGCCTACGAGCGCGATCTCACAGGCATTATTGACGAGATGGGAGATCGCTCGCCGCAGCCGCGCCGGCTCGGCCCAGACGCGGACCGGCTCCTCGGGGTAGTCGCGGCTGACCACGACGTTGTTGGCGGGCAGGTAGACCTCGCGGCTCGCCAGCGCCTCGTCGATCACCGCGACGAGATCCACGTTCTTCGCCGTCTCGTCGCCGAGGTGCGCCAGTGAGAGCAAATTGGCCACCAGCTTGGTGCAGACGTGCGCGGCTTCGTGCATCTTCGCGATCTGCTGCGACAAGGACGCGGGCAGCTCCGGCGAGGCCAGCGCGATGTCCGAGTATCCCACGATCGCCTGCAGCGACGTGTTGAGCGCGTGGGCCAGCCCCGTGGTCAGGTAGCGCCCGAGCTGCTGCTCGTGGCCGCGGACGAACTCGTAGCCCGTGCGCTCGGAGATCGCCGCCTGCACAGCCTTCTCGACGCGCAGATCGCGGACCACGCAGATGTTGCCGACGTGGCGCCCCTCGCTGTCAAAGCGCGGAGACGCCGACACCAGCACGGGCAGCTCCAGGCCGTCGGGCGTCACCAAGCGCGTCTCGTACTCGTCGGCCACCCCGAACGCTTGCAGGGCTTTCCGCTCCTCGATCGCGCTCCGCTCCTCGGTCGCAAAGAAGTCTTGGGTGAGCCGACCCACGGGGTTGTCGCGGACGCCCAGCATGTCGCGCATGGTGGCGTTGGTGGACACCGTGCGGTCCTCGGCGTCGGTTATCCAGATGCCGTAGTGCGGCAACTCCAGGCCCGAGAGCCCGTCGGTCGAGAGCGTGTTCATCGAGTCTGCTGGTGAGTCGGGCATGACATGTCTCCGCGCCGGGGCAGGCGGTGTCCACAAACGCCCTGCCGAACGAGCACAGCGGTCGCGCGACCGGGGCGCGGCGGATGGGGGCTAGCCGCGACGCCGGACTATGGTAACCTGCGACGTAGCTTTGTTCCATGTCATCGCGGACAGCGTTTACCCGCGGGACAGAGCCATGGTGGCGAGGGCCATGCTGCAGCGCCGCGACACCGCACCCGAGACCCGGCGAGTTCTGTCACGCGTGTATTGCACGGACGGTTGATCTCCAGAATGAGCGGCAGCTTCAACGAATCTCCGGTCGTCCGCCAGCGATCATTTCGCATGGCGGTGCGGCTGACGAGCCCGACCCAGGTCATGGAAGGCCACACGGTGGACATCAGCGCCGTCGGGACTTTCGTTGCGTGCGTGCCGCTCTTCCGCATCGGCGAGGAGCTGCTGATGGAGATCCTCCTCGCGGCGGACCGGGTCGCCGATCTGAGCCTGCGCGCCATCGTGACCCGCCGCGTGGAGCGACGCACCGACGACGACCCGGCGGTGGGCCTCGGTTTGACCTGGGTCAGCGCGATCTGCCGCTCGTCGCCGCTGCCGATGCAGCACTTCCTTGAGCACATCCTCCACATCACGGCGCCGCACATCGAAGCCGCCGGCAGCGAGTTGTACTGGTACAGCTTCAAGCAGAGCGCACCCGAAGCGCCCCAGCCCGACTCCCGCACCATGCGCCCGACCAGCTCGCTGTCGCGGCTGCGCGAGGCCTTCGGGCGCCCCGTGCGCGTCCCGGTGCACGCGGATTCGGCCGCTCCCGCTGGCCAAGACTCCGCCCCGCCGGTACCTCGCCGGCGGGTCGAGCGCAAGGTCCGCGTCGCCACATCGCAACACGCCGTGCGCCGAGAATCGGACGCCACGCGCACGCAGCCCATGGCGTGGGGTACGGGCGGCCCCGTCACGGTCAATCGCCCGGACAGCGCGGGGTCCCGGCCGCCATCGGCCGCGAGCGGGCGGTCGCCGGCGGCCCAGGCGGGCGATGATGCCGCATCCCAAGGTGCGGCGAGGCCCCCTGCCCGGCCACTTGATGCGCCTCCCGGCCGCGCGGCCCCCGACGTCCAGGCACCTCCCCCCGCGGGTACGTCGCCGGCCCGACCGATCGAAGAGCGCCGTCGACGCCGGCGGGTCGAGGTGTCGACGCCGGTCACCTACTTCATCGGCAGCGAGTCCCACGTCGGCCGCTCCGTCGACGTCAGCCGCGCCGGCGTCTACGTCAAGACGGACGGACCGCTGCCGAAGCTCGGCGACCGCACCAACATCCGCCTGCCGGTGCTTCACGCGGGCCGCCACCACGTGGTGATGCTGACCACCCGCATCGTCCGCTACAAGGGCCCGGCCGAGAAGCTCGACAGCAGGCTCCGCGGTTTCGCGGCCGACTACCAGGTCGTCGACGAGCTAGGCGTGCCGGGGATCTTCAGCCACTTCCTGCGCACGCGCATGGAGGACGACTGACCCCGCAGCCGATGGGCGGCCCGCCGCGCTGGCGCTGGGGCTGCGCGCCGACCACCCGCGCTTAGCCCCCTAGACGCAGGCCCTTGGCTTCCAGCGCGACGATCACGGCGCCGGCCGCTTGCTCGGGCGTGACGTCGACAGGAGCGACCACCGCGTCCGCGCCAGCGCCCGCGCCCGCCCCGACCGCGACGCGATGCACCACCCGCTCGGGCAGCCCGCCCAGCGCCGCCTGCGCCACCGGCGCGCTGCCTGGCGCCACACACACGGCGACGAGGCCCGCGTCGACGAGGTGGCTGGCCACCGCGGCCAAGGTCGAGGTCGAGCCGTCGCCCGAGCCATCGAGCACATGCACCGCGCAGCCCCGGTCGAAGAGCCGCCGCTCCAGGGCGAAGGCCAACGCCGCCACGTGCTCGCGGTCACCGCCCTCACACCACAAGACCGCGCCCGCATGCCCGAAGCGCCGCGCCCGCTCGCCCGCGCTGACCCCGCTCCGGGGGATCTCCGCCCGCGCGGCGTCGGCGGCGGTCTCGCGCCCATCGGCTCGGCAGATCATCCCGGCGCCGACGGTGTTGTTCGTCATGGAGTCGATGACGATCAGCGCGCCCATCGCCCGGTTCTCGTCGTAAGCATCGAAGACCAGCGGCCGGCTCGCCCGGACCGCCACGCGCCCGATGCCGTTGAGGCCCAGCGTCTCGACGTCCGCCTTCTCGGCCAGCGTGTCCAGATCCACCTCGTAGCGGACCTCCTCGAGCCAACCCGTGACGTACCGCGCGCCGTGCTTGATGAGGTACGACTTGCCCGTGTCGAGCGGCGTCTCGCTCATCCACACGAACATCGCGTCGAAGCTGTGCGCGACCTGCGGGGCGTGGGTCGGGTGCGCCAACACGTCGCCCCGGCTGACGTCGATCTCGTCGGTCAGGCGCAGCACCACGGACTGCGGCGCGAAGGCCTCGGCCAGCTCGCCGTCGTAGGTGTCGATGGACCGAACCCGGCTGGTGGTGCCCGCCGGCAAGACGACCACCGGGTCGCCCTTCTTGACGACGCCCGACACGACCTGCCCGGCGAACCCTCGGTAGTCGAGGTGCGGGCGCACGACGTACTGCACCGGCAAGCGGAAGACCTCGAGGTTACGGCTGGCCTGCACGTCGACCGTCTGCAGGATGTCCAGCATCGAGCCGCCCGTGTACCAGGGCGTGGACTCCGACCGGTGCACGACGTTGTCGCCCATCAACGCGCTGATGGGCAAAAAGCGCACGTCGACGAAGCGCAACTGCGACGTAAACGCCCGAAACTCCTCGTGAATTCGGTCGTAGACCCCCTGGTCGAAGTCGACGAGATCCATCTTGTTGACCGCGACCACGAGGTACGGGATCCCCAGCATCGACGCGATGAACGCGTGCCGCCGCGACTGCTGCTGGACGCCCAGCCGCGCGTCGATGAGGATGATCGCCAGGTCCGCCGTCGACGCGCCGGTGGCCATGTTGCGCGTGTACTGAATGTGGCCGGGCGTGTCGGCGATGATGAACTTGCGCGACGCGGTGGTGAAATATCGGTACGCCACGTCGATGGTGATGCCCTGCTCGCGCTCGGCGCGCAGGCCGTCGGTGATGCGCGCCAGGTCCAGCACCCCCGTGCCGCCGCGCTCGGTGGCGTCGGCGAGGTGGTCGTCGTAGACCGCGTCGGTGTCCACCAAGAGGCGCCCGATCAGCGTGGACTTCCCGTCGTCCACGGAGCCCACCGCGACGAAACGCAGCAGGTCTTTGCGCTCGTGCCGCTCCAAGAACGTGTGGATGTCGGTGTCGAGGATGTCGGCGTGGCTCATCAGAAATAGCCCTCGCGCTTCTTCTTTTCCATCGATCCGTCCTCGTCAGAGTCGATGAGGCGGCCTTGGCGTTCCGAGTTCTTGGTGGTCAGCATCTCCTCGATGACCTCGGGCAGCGTCGTGGCCGCCGAGCGGATCGCCCCGGTCAGCGGGTAGCAGCCCAGGGTCCGGAACCGCACCAGCTCCATCTTCGGCTTCTCGCCCGGCGAAAGCGGCAGCCGCTCGTCGTCGACCATGATGAGCTGCCCGTCGCGCTCGACCACCGGCCGCACGGCCGCCAGATAGAGCGGGACGATGGGGATGCTCTCAAGGTGGATGTAGAGCCACACGTCCAGCTCGGTCCAGTTCGACAGCGGGAAGACGCGGATGCTCTCGCCCTTCTTGATGCGGCCGTTGTAGAGGTTCCACAGCTCCGGCCGCTGCGCCTTGGGGTCCCACTGGTGGAACCGGTCGCGAAACGAGTAGACGCGCTCTTTGGCGCGCGACTTCTCCTCGTCACGCCGCGCCCCACCGAAGGCCGCGTCGAAGCCGTACTTCTCCATGCCCTGAAGCAGCCCCACGGTCTTCATCTCGACGGTGTACGGGTTCGAGCCGTGCTCCCAGGGCGTGATCTTCGCGTCCACCCCGCGCTGGTTGGTGTGGACCAGGAGCTTCAGCCCGAGATCCTTCACCACCTGGTCACGAAAGCTGATCATCTCGCGGAACTTGAAGGTCGTGTCGATGTGCATCAGCGGGAAGGGCAGCTTCCCGGGATGAAACGCCTTCAGCGCCAGCCGCAGCATCACCGACGAGTCTTTGCCGATCGAGTACAACATCACGGGGTTGTCGAACTCGGCCGCCACCTCGCGCATGATGTGGATGCTCTCCGCCTCCAACGCCCGGAGGTGGGTGAGCCGCTTATCGAGCAGTTCGTTCAACATCGCCTGTCTCGCTCCCGCGTGCCCCGCCAGGCCACCATCTCCTGTGCGAGGCGGCCCTTCAGGGTCCGGGGCGTATACCTTTCCACGGGGCTCGCGTCACGCCCTGAATCCGCCGATCTCGGGCTGGTCTATCGCCGCGCGCCCTGGACTGGCGGCCCGAAACCGCCGCTCAGACCCGCTCGATGACCAGCGCGGTGGCCACGCCGGCGCCGCCGCAGATCGACACCACGGCCAGCGACTGATCGCGCCGCTCGAGCTCGTCCAGCGCCGTCGCCACCAACATCCCGCCGGTCGCGGCCAGGGGGTGTCCCATGGCGATGGCGCCGCCGCAGACGTTGAAGCGCTCCTCGTCGACGCCGAGGGCCCGGATGTAGTGAAGCATCACGGCCGCGAACGACTCGTTGACCTCGAAGAGATCGACGTCTTTCGGCTCGACGCCGGCCAGGCGCAGGGCCCGCAAGGTCGCCTCGACGTTGCCCGTCAGCATGAGCACCGGCTCGACACAGTGGTTCGCCACCGACCGGATGCGCGCGCGGGCTCGCAGGCCCAGGGCGTGGGCCTTGGCGCGATTTCCCACCAGCACCAGCGAGGCGCCGTCGGCCAGCGACGGCGAGGTACCCAGGTGATGGACGTGCTTGATCTTGTGCGCCTCGGGGTAGCGGCTCAGCGCGAGGTCGTTCGCGCCCTGCTGGCCGATGCGCGTGAAGAGCGGCGGCATCGTCCCCAGGTCGCTGAGCGTCGCGCCGTCGCGGATGAGCTCGTCGCGGTCGAGCAGGACGCGGCCGTGCTCGTCTTCGACCGGCACCAGCGAGCGCCGGAAGTGCTTGGAGTCACGGGCCTTTTGAGCGCGCTGCTGCGAGCGGAGCCCGTACGCGTCGAGCTCGGCGCGGCTATAGCCCTCGAGCGTCGCGACGAGATCGGCCGAGATCCCCATGTTGATGAAGCCGCTGGCGCGGGCCACGTCGGGGTCGGAAAACCAGGCGCCGCCGTCGGAATACATCGGTACGCGCGAGAGCGACTCGACGCCGCCGGCCACGACCAGCCCCGACATGCCCGACGCGACCTGGGTGGCGGCCATCCCGACGGCGGAGAGGCCGGACGCGCAGAAGCGGTTGATGGTGACGCCGGAGACCTGGTGGTTCCAGCCGGCGTAGAGCGCGGCGATCTTCGCGATGTTGGCGCCCTGCTCGCCGGTGGCCGTGACGCAGCCCAAGATGACGTCGTCGACCTCAGCGCTCGGCAGCGCGTTACGGCCCTGAGCCGCGCGCATCAAGCCCGCGACCAAATCGATAGGCTTCACGTTGTGCAGCGCACCGGTGTCCTTGGCTCTGCCCCGGGGCGTGCGAACGGCGTCGAGGATGAAGGCGTCCATGGCTCAGACCCCGGTGGCGAAGCGGACGGTGGTGGTGGCCGAACCGCCGATGTTCATCATCGGAACGCGGCGCGCGCCATGGGCTAGCTGCATGTGGGCACGGAGGGTGAAGCGGTCGTGAGCGTCGATGCCGTCCGCCCCCGCGACCGGCGCCGGGTCGGCGCGATCGCGAGGGTCCACGGTGGTAGCGCGAAGGTGTGGAAAGACGTACTCGCCCTCGGCGCTACCCGCAAGCTTATCACCCAGAGTCATGGGCAGCGTCATGGGCAGCGTCATGGGCAGCGTCATGGGCAGCGGGGCTAGGCGGCGTAGGTCTGCTCGAGCCAGGCCACGATGTCGTCGGACTCGTACATCTCCACGCCCAGGTTGGGATCCGCCAGATAGGGCACCATCATGCGCCCGCCCCGGGCCACCAGGGCCCCGCGCCGCGATCCGCCCTTGGCGACGTTGTGGACGTGGTAATCGAGGCCCAGCGCGCAGAGCTTCTCGCGGACCTTGCGGCAGTAGGGTGAGGCCTCGAAGCTCCACAGCTCGATGAGCTTGTCGGGCTGGGCGCGGCCTGCGCGGCGGGGGTCGAGGCGACCGCCCAGGGGCCGCATCGCGCTGGCGAGGGCCGAGGTCACCGTGGTGGCCGGCGCCAGCAGCTTCGACAGCGCCGACCGACCGCGGCCGTAGGTGGCGTGCAGGTAGTCGATGATCGCCTCGGACTCGTACATCGCCGTGCCGGTGTTCGGGTCGACGAGATACGGAAACATCTCGCGGCCGCCGCCGGCGCGGACCTGCCCACGCTTGTCGCGCTCGCCCCGGGGGGTGCTGCGCGAGATGTAGTCCAGGTCCATCTCGCTGAGGACCTCCCTGACCTTCCGGCAGAAGGGGCAGGACTCGAACTCGTAGAGCTCCAGCGGCTGCTCGGGCTGCCGGACCGCGGGCCAGCGGACGATCAGCCCGCGGCCACCGCGCGCCACGGAGGTCAGCCAGGAGTGGGCGTTTTCGAGGGACGGGGGCATCGGCGCTCCGGCGGGAAGGGTGCGGCCGGCGAGTCTGGCGCGAAGGGCGGGCCGAGTCCATGAAGGCACGCGGTCAGAGCTGTAGTTGTCGGGGCGGATGACCGTTAATGTGGGGCGATGAAGGTCTTGGGCACGATGGCGGTGGGAGCAGGTGGCGCGCGGGCGGCCGAGGTCGCGCTGGCCGCGGCGGCGCACAACGTCGCCAACCTCAACACCGGCGGCTTTCGGGCGAGCCGCGCCAGCTTCGCCGACGTCGCGCGCGGCGGGGTCACCGCGAGCCTGACGCCGACCCAGGGGCCGGCGCCGCTCGTCGCCCGGGGCGACACCTTCGTGCGCGGCAGCGACACCGATCTGGTCGCGGTCGCGGTGGGCCGAGCGACCGCCGCGGCCACCTACCGCGCGAACCTGCGCATGGCCGGTGAGGCCAGCGGCTTGGTGGGCACCCTGCTCGACATCGTCGGTTAGGAGTCGAGAGAGAAGAGAAGCGAGGAGCCGTCCGACTTGGGAGGGGGGGGTACGCCGGGCGGCTCCCCACTTCTCTGAGTGCCGGCGTGTCCAACACCGATCGCCCGCACCTATTCCCCCGCGAGGGCAGGCTCGGGTATGGTCGACCCATGAACGACCCGCGCCGCTCAAGACCCGCCGTCCCGCCCGTGGTGCTCGCGAGCGCCTTCCTGTTTGACGACACGGAGGCCCTGGCCCGGGCCGCCAGCGAGCGCGACGACCACCTGTACTCGCGCTGGTCCAACCCCACCGTGTGCGCGGTGGAGGACGTCATCGCCGCGCTCGAGGGGGCCGACCGCGCGCTGTGCTGCGGCTCGGGCATGGCGGCGATGAGCTTGGCGCTGCTGGCCGCCCTCCCGGCGGGCGGGACGCTGCTGACCCAGCGCGAGCTCTACGGCGGCACCCACGAGCTGGTGGAGAAGCTGCTCCCCGGCTGGGGATATCGCGTGATTCGGGCGACGATGGACGAGCTGGTGGCGGCGGCGGCGGCCCTGGCGCCCGGCTCGGCGATTCACCTCGAGATCCCGTCGAACCCCTCGCTGCGGGTCGCCGATCTGCCCGCCATCCGCGCCGCCGCCCCCGCCGGGACGCCCATCGTGGTCGACGCGACCTTCGCCACGCCGGTCAACCTGCGGCCGCTGGAGCACGGCGCCACGCTCTCCGCGCACTCGGCCACCAAATACATGGGCGGGCACCACGATGTGCTGGCGGGAGTGATCTCGGGCGGTGGCGCCTTGATGGACCGCGTCTGGACCCTCCGCACGCTGCTGGGCCCGGTGCTGGACCCGGCGGCGGCGTACCGGCTGTGGCGCGGGCTCGAGACGCTGGAGCTGCGTGTGGTGAGGCAGTGCGAGACGGCCGAGATCTTGGCGCAGCGCCTGGCGGAGCACCCGGCGGTGGCGGCGACGCACCACCCGTGCCTGCCCGATCACCCTGATTTCGCCTTGGCGAAACGGCTGCTGCGCAGCGGCGGCGGGGTGCTGAGCTTCGAGGTCGCCGGGGGCTACGAGGCGGCGGCCAAGGTGGCAGACCAGCTCAAGATCTTCGCTCAGGGACCGAGCCTCGGCGGGGTGCGTTCGTTGGTGAGCTGGCCGGCCGGCGTGTCGCACCGCGCGATGAGCGAGGCCGAGCGTCAGGCCGCGGGCGTGTCGGGGGGGCTCTTGCGGCTGGCGGTGGGCGTGGAGCCCGTGGAGACCTTGTGGAACGATCTGCGACAGGCGCTGGGCTCGTGAGCGGGCTCGCTCGGAGCGCGGCGCTGGCGGCGGTCGCCCTGACGATGCTTGGGGGCTGCGGGCGCAGCGCCGCCGACCCGGAGGGGGTGCCCACCTCGGGGCCGCCGCCGCGCACGACCGCGCCCGGGTCGGCTATACACCCCACGCGGCCCGGGGTCGCCGACGCCGCTGCGGCACCGGCCGAGGACGCCTCAGCCGCAGCGGCGGCACCTGACCTGCCGGAGCCGATCCGCGTGTTCGAGCGGGCGATGCACGCCGTGGCGGACTGCGAGCGCATGCCGGACTCCATCCGCGTGAAGGACCAGGCTCGCTGCCTGGCCCCCGTCAGCGCCGCGCGCGACGCCATCCGCTCGCCGCCCCCGGTCGAGGGCGAGCCGGTCAGCCCGGAGACGGTCACCGCCCTGCGAGAGGCGCTGGCGGAGTCCCTGGGGCGCTTTTTGGACGACCCGAACCCGACGGTGGTGCTCTACGCGCTGATGCAGAACCAGCCGGACTTCGCGCGCGACCCGGCGACGCTGGCGAAGCTACAGGCGCTGGTGTCGAGCGACGACCCCGACATCGCCGAGTGGGCGATGACCGTGCGCTTGTGGCAGCGAAACCCGGCCGACGAGGGCGCGCGACTCCTGGCCCTGAGCGTGCTGGATTCGCACCGCTTCGACCGCGTGCGCCTCGTCGCGTGCCAGTACCTGGGCGACCCGATGTTTCGCGGGCGCGAGGGGATGTTCGAGGTCCTGCGGGCGCGTGCCGACGACGACAACGACACCGAGCTCATCCGGAGCTGCGCCGTGACGCGAATGGGCTACCTGGGCAGCGACGCCGACATCGAGGCGATCGCGGCTCACCTGCCGTCCACGTTGCGCCAGGCCGGCGCCGTTCAGGCGCTCCAGCGCGGGCTGGCGTCACCGAAGGCGCACCGGGCGTATCTGTCGTGGTTCGACAAGCACGCGGCGCAGACCGACGCCATTGAGTGGACCGCGGTGGCGAACTTGGCGCCGCCCTCGCCTGGCGTGGCGTCTTATCCGGTGGCCGAGGGGACGCGCGTGCTGTCCAAGCTGGTGCTGGCCAGGCCGCAGTCGGCGCAGGTGCGCGTCGCGGCCGTGAAATCCCTGGAGCGGCTCGGCGCCGCCGCTGAGCTGCGGGCGCTGGCGTCGCGGCTCAGCGCGATGAAAGACCCGGCGTCGGCCGAGGTCCTGGTGGCCGTCGAGCGCGCGATCGCCGCGGCGCCGCCCGCGCCCTGACCTGTCGAATCGTTTTTTCAGATAGTATGCTCCCACCTGACCAAATCGGAGTTTCACGATGCTCTGCTGCACCACACCACGCCCTGAATATCGCACCCTGGCAGCGGCCGCGCTGGCCTTCGCTCTCCTCGTCGCGTGCGGCGACGACAAGAAGTCGAACAACGGCATCAACCCGCAGACCCTGCTCACCCAGCTCAGCCAGTCGCTGCAGACCTGCGGCGTGCTCGGGCCGGGCAAGCTCGGCAACCAGGTCGGCGGACTACCCGAAGGCGACCCCAGCCAACTGCAGTGCGTCGCGGGCTGTGTGACCGCGGCCGACTGCGCCGCGCTCAGCGACGCGTTCTGCAGCGAGGGCGGGACGCTCGCGGCGTGCGTGGGCGCGTGCCTTCAGCCCAAGTGCGGCGACGGCACGCCGCTGACCCAGAGCCAGATCTGCGACGGTGAGTCCGACTGCGCCGACGGCAGCGACGAGCAGGGCTGCGCGACCAAGGTCTTCGCGTGCGCCGATGGCACGTACAACATCCCGATCGCCGCGCGCTGCGACGGTAACAACGACTGCGAGGACAACAGCGACGAGGTGGGCTGCCCCACCTTCGACTGCGGCGATGAGTCGACCGTGCTCCTGGCGCTACGCTGCGACGGTAGCCAGGACTGCGAAAACGGCGCCGACGAGGCCGGGTGCCCCGGGTTCACATGCCCCTCGGACCCCGCGATCGTCATCCCGCCGGATTGGGTATGCGACGGCGGCCACGACTGCCCCGAGGGCGAAGAGGAAGAAGGCTGCGCGCAGTTCATCTGCGGCGCCAGCGAGTGATGGCGCGCGGTCTCCGCCGCGAATCGGGGACGCGCCGCACACCCGGCTCGACGCAGAGCTGCCCACGAGGTGCGCGATCCCCGTGTGCGGGGAAGGCGCGCCCCATGCTGCGACGCACGGATCGCCCTGCTGGGTTCGTGTTCATGCTCGGCCTGACCCTCGGGGTGATGGCAACCGTGTCGTGCAACAGCAGCAAGAAGAACTCCGGCGGTATCGGCGACGTGCTGGATGAATACGTCGCCGCACTGCAGCGTTGCGGCGTCCTGAGCGCCGGCCGCTTGCCAGAGGACATGCTGGAGTCCCCCACCGACGACTCCACCCAGCTCGCCTGCATCTCGGGCTGCATCGCCAAAGCCGACTGCGCCGCCGTCACCGAGTCCTTCTGCTCGGAGCGGGGCGAGCTTGAGTCCTGCATCGATGTCTGCACGCAGTTCACCTGCTCGGACGGCTCGACCGTCCATCTCGACGAGCGCTGCGACGGCGAGGCGGACTGCCCGGACCGCGGTGACGAGCAGGGCTGCGGCGAGAGGCTCTTTCCATGCGCGACGGGCGAGCTCATCCCCAGCGACTACGCCTGCGACGGCTCCACCGATTGCCCGGACGGCAGCGACGAGGATGACTGCCCGGTCTTCACCTGCGGCGACGGCGGCACCACCTCACCGCGGAACACATGCGACGGCGAGACGGACTGCGAAGACGGCAGCGACGAGGCCGGCTGCCCCACCTTCGCCTGCCCCGACGACAGCACCATCTCCCAGGCCATGGTCTGCAACGGCGCCGACGACTGCGCAGGCGGCGCCGACGAGATCGGCTGCGCCAAGGTCACCTGCCCTCGCACCGTCAGCGACTAGCGGCCGACCCTGCGTTGGCGACGGCGCGAGCATCGGGGTGTGACCCCCCCCGAATCGCGCTCTTCACAGCTAGCGTCTCACCGCAGGGATTCTGGTGAGCTGGTTGGCCGCGAGGTCGCTCAAGCCGCCTCCCGCGCTTGGGCGGTTTCGTGCTTCGAGTAGACCTTTCCAAGCTTCCCGCGGGCGTGGTCGACGCGGAACATCCTGTTGATGCGTGCCTTGGCCTCGCTGCGTCGCCGCTCCCAGGCGGCGGTTTGGCGGCTCAACGTCTGTCGGTCGGGGATCCGTCGGTGAAGGCGCTGCCGGGTCAGCACCACGATCTGGATTTCGGCCATGTTGAGCCAGCTTCCGTGGCTTCGGGGTAGAGTGGAATTCAAGCCGCCTGAGGATGCGCCGGGCCTCTGGGGCTGGGAAGGCCTCGTACAACGCGTCGGTGTCAGCAGGGGTCGAGAAGCGCGTAGGGCCGGCGAGCGGCGCCTGCGCAATCTGCTGGTCCGGCGCGCCCTGGTCCGCTATCCGTAGCATCTGGGCTCGCTTCATCCGTCGCGCCCCGGGGTGACCGCCGCGCGTGAGGTCCACGAGCTGCTGTCGTTCATCCTCAGTCAATTCTAGTATGTATCCATGGTTCATCGCGGCCTCCGTGACGAGTCGGCAACGCCGGCTGGAAGCCCGAGACCAGATCATGCGCGCTTCACGCCGTCGATACCCGAGGTC
>CAZNZH010000024.1:0-16284 GCA_964577445.1 uncultured Myxococcales bacterium | reverse complement strand
GGGCGTCTCGCACTCGCGAGATGGCGTGGTCGGCGCGTGGCTGGGTCTGTGGGTGGACGGGACGCTGCAGCGGGCGCGGTGTGGACGCGGGGGGCACGGCGAGGGACGCCAGCCCGAGATCGAGCCCGACCCCCACCTGCTGCCGATCGGACGGGCGCTCGATGCGCTGGCGTGCGGCTCGGATGTGGCGACGTTGCGGGTGAACGTGGAGGCTCTCGAAGAGGCGATCGGCGCGTTGTGTGCGGCGCCCGCGACGCTCTTGCGCCATCCGCACCGGCTGATCGACGGCGCCCGGCTGGTGGCGCTCCAGGACATCGCGCGCGGGGTCGCCGTCGCGAGCGCCACCGCGGAGCTGGCCAAGGGAGTCGGGACGGAGCTGCTGGCGCGGCGACTCGACGGGGTGGTCGGGGCCGCGCTGCGGTATGTGCTGGAGCTGCTCGGGCGGCTCGGGGACGACGCGGAAAAGTACCGCAAGAAGGCCGCTCCGTATTACGCGGTGCTGTATGACGTGCTGGAGGGTCTGGTCGAGGACTGCCCGGAGTCGTGGCTCGGGTTGATGTGGCCCGGCGGCGATGACGAGCCGCCGATCGTCGCTGATGCTGCATTGCAGCGTGGTCTGTTCGGTCTCGTGAAGGCGCACGCGACCGACGCGAAGCAGATCACGGATTTCGTCGATTTCTGCGTGGAGTGGCTTGTCGACCAGCACGCCGAGCAGGGCGGGCACACGCGGCTCGGGCTGACGCTGCGGATGCTGGACATGCTGAGCGAGTGTGAGGCTGGGGACGATGTGTGGAGCCGGCTCGAGGGGCGAGCGGCGTCGCGCGAGGTCACGCGGGTGCTGGCGGGCGCTTATCACGCCAAGAACTGGACCGCGGTTGACGCGTTGCGGGTGAGTGAGGGTGCGGAGGGGGCCGGGAGCTATGAGACGGCGTGGTCGCTGGCGTGGCGGGTGGCGACGATCTCGTGCGAGGCGGGCCACGAGGTGCGCGGGCTCGATTGCATGGCGACGGAGCTTCAGAAGGAGAGCGCTGGCGGGGCCTGGGAGGCTGGGGTCGCCGTGTGGGCCGCGCCGTTTGGCGAGCTGGCGCGCTGCCAGAAGTTGGCGGCGGCAGGGATGCGCAGAGCGGCGATGGGGGCGGACGCGGGGGTGGTCGGGATGGACCGGGCCGAGGCGCTCAGCGGGTTGTGCGCGCTGGTGGCCGAGGGGGGGCAGGCCAGGCTGGCCGTCGAGCGGCACATGCGCGGGCCGCGGCGGGCGGAGCTGGTCGAGTGGCTCCGGTGGTTCAGCGGGGTGGCGGAGCAACAGCGCGAACAGCTCGCGGGTCACCTCGCGCGGGTGCCGTCGCACCGTAAGCCCGGGTGGCTCTGGGTGACGCAGTGGTGTGCGCAGCCCGACCGTGGGCGGATGGAGGTCGCGGGGGAGTCCGCGGATTCGCTCGGGCCGATAGGGGTCGGCGTGGCGGCGGTGCTGGGGCGGACCCGGCTGGCGGCGGAGAGCGCGGTGGGGATTTGCAGGCGCGCGGGCTGGGGAGATCTCGAGTCGATGTGGTGCGAGGTCACCGCGCATCCCTTCTTCGATGCGGACGGGAGCGGCGAGGGCGGCGGCGGGGACGGGTTTCAGGCGGGCGTGGAGGAGTTGCCGTTTGAGGCGGCCGCGGGAAAGCTGCGCGAACTGCACGGGCTGGCTGCGCAGGTGGAGGCGGCGACGGACGCGCTGACCGAGGCGCTGGGGACGGAGCTCGGGGCGCAGTGGGCGCAGCGCTGGCTGGGGCGCGATCTCGAGGGGATTTCGCAGGTCGTCGTCCGCCTGGACGCACCCTGGGCGGCCGTGCGGCGCTTGGTGGGGGATCCGAGTCCGGCGACGGCGCTTCAGGAGTTGGTGGCGAGTGCGCCGGAGCGCGCTCGGGCTGCGGAGCGCGCCGCTATCGCGGGTGCGGTGGCGAGCGCGCCGGCACCGGGGTCGCCGGAATCGGACCCGTGGCCGACGGCGATTCACGCCCGACTGGCATACGAGGCGCTGATTCGCGGATACGCGCCGGTGGAGGCGATTCGCCACACGCGATTCGGCGGCGCGAGGGGCGCCATAGCCACAGCCGTGGGCTGGCTTTACTCGACGAAGGTGCAGCTTGCGGCTGTCGTGGCGCTGGGATTCGCCGCCGTCGCGGGCCTGCTGGCGCGCACCGGGCCGACCGGCGCGCTCCCGGCCGACGGCCTGTACCCCTGCGATTTGCCAGTCCCCACCTGGCTATTCGCGGCCTTGCTGCTGCCGGTCGCGGTCGCCATCCTGCCAGCGCTGCTGCTCGCCGTGGGTGCAGCTCTGGAGAGCTGGGGCCCGCGAAAGACGATGCCGCTGCTGGCCGGCCGCCTCGCCCTCCCGCGGCTGTGGGCCGCCAACCTCATCGGCATCGCGTTTTTGGCCATGAGCGACGAGGGCTGGACCCAGATGCTCAGCACGAAAGACTACGAATTCATCGGCGCCGCGGTCTTCATCGTCTTGGCCTTCCTCTACATCATCTTCGAGGTCCAGCGCGTCAGCGGCTCGCCCCGCCGGCGCCGCAGCGGCGGAGCCCTAGCATCCGCCTGGCCCCGAGCCCTGCGCCTCACCCTCATCGGCCTCAACCAATGCGCCGTCTTGGCAGTCGGCATCCAAGTCTACTCCGGAGCCCCCATCCTCCGCCGCCTGACAGGCGCCGACGGCCCCGGCGCCGAAGCCCTATCCGCCTGCTTTTCCACCGCCCTCGGCCCCATCTACCCGAACGCCCTCATCCTCTGGACCGTCGGAGCATTCTTCTTCGGCCTGCTACTGCAAGTCCTCTGGGAAGACCGCCCACTGTCGGAGGGGATGAGCTGAGCGCATCGCCTCGCCGCGCCCCCCGCGACGAGGAGAACACCCCAACGGACAGGCGTCACGCGGGGCGCGGTGAGGTGATGGTGCCGAACTGACGCGCAGCCGCCGGTCATCTGGACGCAGAGGGCGCCCGACGCGGCTGCGTACGCGGCAGACTGGACGGTTAGGGGTTGGCCCAAAACAGATTGCACAAGTCGGCGGGCGCCTCGGCACCGATCTCTGCGTCACTTCACCTCGACGTGGCTTGGCCACGCCTTCGTCTCGCTCCTTGACCTCGGCACCGATCCACCCACCTTGGTTGCACACCTTGTTTTGGGCCAACCCCTTATAGACCGACGACTACGCTGCTGTGCGGCTAAAGCGCGGTGCACGCGCCCTGGCATTGAACGTCCACATCGTCCAGCCACACAGGGCCGGCGCTTGCGTCTCCCAGCCAAATGCCTGGCTTGCTGTCTAGCGCACCGGCGGTCGCGGTGAATGGGACGGCGACGCAGATCCACTCGTCGGCGACGAGGTCGAAGGTGGTGATCGGGCCGAACTGCGTTCCCTCATACGATTCTTGCACGCCCGCGTGGATCTTCTGTCCGGCTGTCGAGCCCATCGCGCAGAAGCGGTAGATGAGCTCATCGCCCGGAGCGACCGCGAAGCCGAGGTATTGCAATAGGAAGTACCAGCTCGTGGAGACGGTCGCGGTGAACGTGCAACGCGCCGCCGGCGCGTCAGGCGCCATCAAGACTGGCCCAGTCGGCAGCCACCGGAGCCGGCGCAAGCCGTCTAGCGATCCCCGGCCTACTTCGAGGCGGAGTGGGACGACGTCATCGGGCTGTTCCGAGAAGCTGTGCGGCTCGGGCAGGCAGACGACGCCGTGGCGCTTCTGGACGAGGCGGGGATGGCCGCGCGGTGGCGGCCGCTCCGGGAGGCGCTGCGGGCGGTGCAGCTCGACGGCGCCGACGCCGTCCTCGCCATGGCGCCGGAGTTCCGCGAGCCGGCGCGGGTGCTCTACGAGCGACGCGTGGGTTCGCTGTCCCGCCCTCGGATGACACCGGCGGCGACTGGGTGTATTCGTCTCGTTGGCTGCGGCGCGGGCTCATTTATCATTGGCACACATCATGGGCACAGGCGGGGAGGAGGAGTTATGGGGAGCCGGTGGGGACTCGCGGTGCTGCTCGGTGTCGCGGCGCTGGGGCCGTGGGCGGCTGGGTGCGATGGGGCGGCCGGCGGGGGGGCGGATGGCGTGTCGGCGGCCGACGCTAGCGAGGTTGACGGCGCTGAGGGCGTCGGGCCGGTTGGCGATGGCGTCACGGGCGGGGACTCCGACGCGGTGGTGGCGGACGCGGGCGGGGGGTGTTTGACGGATGGCGACTGCGCGGCGGCCCAGCACTGTAGCGGCGGAGCGTGCGTGGCCGACGTGTGCGCGCGGGGGGCCATCTACTGTAAGGGCGGCGACGTCTGGGAGTGCACCGGCGACGGCGCCTCGGAGTCGCTGGTCGCCGGCTGCCGGGGCTTCGGCTGCATTGATGGCGCCTGCTCAAACGGGCCGGCCTCTATCGACATCGCGGCTGTCGGGACGGACATCGTGGCGCTCGGGCAGACCTTCCCGCTCTCCGCTATCGCGCGGGACGCGGGCGGGCAGGTCGTGGACGTCCAGATCGCCTGGGCGTCGAGCGCCCCGGACCTGCTCTCCGTCGACGCGGAGGGCGCCGTGACGGGCCTCGCCATCGGCGGCGGGGATAAGCTCGCGCCGGATGGCACTCTCGTCGTCACCGCGAGCGCTGGCGGCGTCGAGGCGAGGGTCGCGCTCCAGGTCGTGCAGCTCGACCATGGCGCGGGCGTGCAGTTTTCGCAGTTGGAGCTGTCCGCGGACCCGGGCTCCGACGGGCGCGCCCACTATGACGGGGTCTACCAGACGAAGACCACGCCGGCGCTCAACACCTGCAACCCCTATGGCGGCAGCGGCGCCTGCGCGTGGCACATCGCGGACGGGCGGCTCTTTTGGGGCACCGAGATGCAGGTGAAGGCGCTGGGCGCCGGCAAGTGGTCGGCCGCCGGCAAGGGGCTGCTCGAGTATCCGGCGCAGACCAACGCGGACGGGGTGGCCGTCGCGCCGCCCGCCGCGCGCCCGCTGCACATCGACTGGAGCTCGTCGGACCCGGCCGTCGCGGTGGTCGAGGGCGGCTTCGTGCGAGGCGTGGGCACCGGCATCGCGACCATCGGGGCGACGGTGGGGCCGCAGACCTGGACCCTCGACGTCGTGGTCTACGATCAATATGGCTACGACCCCGTAAACGGCTTCGCGGAGGGCG
This sequence comes from uncultured Myxococcales bacterium, assembly GCA_964577445.1. Lineage (GTDB taxonomy): Bacteria > Myxococcota_A > UBA9042 > PHBI01 > JACKFB01 > JACKFB01. Next base: position 11,133 of record CAZNZH010000024.1, on the reverse strand, counting down.
TGGAGCGCGAGGATGGGCACCTGCTGCTGTTCAGCTCCACGGCGGGCATGGCCATCGAGGGCACTCACGACACCGTGCGCTATGTGGATCTGGCGGACTACCGCAACCTGGACTTCCGCCCGAGCCAGTTCGGCCCGCAGGGCGTGCGCCTCGTCGACAACCTCGGCGGCGTCAACGAGCGCTACCCGGGCCTCGGCTGCGGCATGGTGCGAGGCGCTGGCGACGTGGTGTGGCTGTTCAACGGCTGGACGGCGATCCCCTTCGACGCCAAGCAGGCCAAGCAGGTCGGTAACCTCCACAAGGTCATGTGGCGGCTGGACGGCGCGACCTCGGGAGCCAACGCGGTGTGCAGCGGCGTGTTCGTCCAGGTGGGTGGGCGCGACTGGCTGATCGGATTTGACGCAAAGCCCTATGATCACGCGGTCTTCGTGGCGGACGTGACCGAGATCGACGGCGGCAACGTGGCCGCGGTCGGCGCGGAGGACCCGCTGTTCACCCACACGCCGGTGGTAGAGTTCTACAATCCGACCGTGTGGGACGACGGCGCGGGCCCGCGGCTGCTCTTCATGGAGCAGACGCCGAAGAGCAGCCCGAGCGTCGGGAACAAGCTGCGCGTGGCCAAGCTCGCCCTCGCAGGCGACGCCCTGGAGGTGGTGGCAGAGCCCGCGCTGACCCTCGAGACGGCGCCGACGCCGAACCCCGCCGACAACCAGGGGGAGGCGCCCGCGCTCATCGTCGCGGACGTGGGCGGTGTGGCGCGCATCTTCGTCGGCAACAAAGACACGATCACCGTCATCGACCCCGCCGCGTGGGCCATCGTGGACATGACCGGCCTGGGGTCGAGCGATCCGCTCCAGCGCGACATCGACACGCGGCGCTTCGGCCAGAACATCAAGGCCTTCGCACTCAGCCCCGACGGCGCGACCCTGTATGCGCTGCCCGAGACCGCCTACCCCGTCGCGCCCTTTTTCAACACGCCGGTGCAGTGGAAAAACGCCAACGGCGCCACCCAATCCACCAGCATGACCGTGCACCGTCTGGCGCTGGTGGACCTGAGCGGCGCCGTCCCGCGCCTGATGGTCGACGTCGCCACGGACCCGAGTGAGTGCTTCCTGCTGGCCGGCTGCACGGCCCAGACCGCGCAGTTCGGCTATGACCTGAACCTGCTCGCCCTCAAGCAGTGGATGCTGGCCACCGGCTTTGCCCCGAGCACCGGCGCCATCCTGCCGCCCCAGGCGATGAACGTGCGCCAGCTCGCGGTCAGCGACAAGGCCGTCTTCCTCATCGGGCGCGACCACGACGACGGGGTGGGCACCGCGCTCGGCAACCTGTCGGACCTGGCGGTCATCGACCTCGCCTCCGGGCGCATGCCGGTCTTCCGCGGCTGGCGCGGCGACCCGGACAGGCTGCTCGGGCTGTCCGATCCTTTCGGGTTCCGGGTCGGCGAGGACGACGCGGTGCTCGGCGACGCGCGCGCCAAGAGCGCTGCCGTCCTGTACCTGCCGGGCCCACCGCCCCAGGAGCGGGGCGGCGACGGCGTGCAGCACGGCGACGACTCAGCGCTGCCAGACAGCGGCGCCTACGCGAACGCCCCGGCGCCAGCGACGGAGCCGGGCCACCTCGTGCTGCTGTCGTCATCGCACGAGCAGGCCGCCGACGGCACCCACGACGTGATGCGGCGCCTCGATCTGTCCAAGGCGGGCTGGCCGGAGCAGGACTTCGATCCGGCGGTGGCCGGCGCTCAGGGCCAGCGCCTGACCTATGTGGTCAAGGGCGAGCAGGTCGCGTGGTCGGGCGGCTGCGGACTCGTGCAGGGGGTAGGCTCGCAGGTGTGGCTCTTCAACGGGGACGCGGCGATCGTCTTCGACACGGCGACCATGACGCAGGGGGCGGGCGGCCACCAGGTGACCTTCGACGCGGACCCGGCCAACCCGACCGCGCGGGTGTGCACGGGCGCGCTGGCGGAGGTGGGAGGCAAGACCTTCTTGTATGGCGTCAACGGGGACCTGAAGCCCACGCCCAAGCTCTTCATGGCGGACGTCAGCGCGCTCGCGACCGCCAGCGTCACGGCCACGCCGGTCACGAGCCCGCTCTTTGACGCGATGCCCGGCGCTGACCCGTACACCGTGCGGTACGTGCAGGCGCTGGCTCACGCGGGCGAGCTGTGGTTTCTGGAGAGAAACGACCCCCATAACGCCATGCGCAACACCGTGCACCGGGCGGCGATCGCGGCGGACGGGGCGCTGACCTTCGATCTGACGCGGGCGTCGGACATCACCGCCGGGTGGACCCTCAGCGGCGACCCGGGGATGATCCTGGCCCAGGTTGGGGGCAATCCCCACCTCCTGGTGGGAAACCAGGGCTCGGTCAGCGTGTACGACGTCTCGGACCCGAGCGCGCCGACGCGCCTGGACTACAACACGGACGGCGACCCCGTGCAGGACGACCTGGACACCGCCTGGTATGGCCGCGGCATCCAGGCCTTCGCCCTGTCGCCGGACGGCAAGCGCGCCTATGCGCTGCCCTGGGAGAAGAGCGCCGCGCTGCCCCGCGCGTACTTCGCGGTGCCCCTGGCCGGCGGCGGCACGGGCACGACGTGGGCGGACCGCTACCGCGCGGCGGTGATCGATCTACAGGCCCCCGGCAAGCCGAGGCTCGACCCCACGGTCAACAACGGCAACGGCGTGGACTTGAACTGGCACTGGTTCAAGCAGCGGATCGCGTCCACGGGCGAGGCCACCCTGCCGGCCATGTTCCCCTACTACCGCCGCCAGCTCGCGGCGTCGGCGAGCTCGCTCTTCCTCGTCGGCTTCGACAGCGACGACGGCGCAGGCTCGGCGCTGGCGAACGCGGCCGACGTGGCGACCTTCGACCTGGCGACGGGCAAGGGACACCTCTGGCGCGGCTACGAGTATCAGGGCCTCTCCAACGCGTCCGGGCTCTGGGGCTACGACCTGGGCAAGAGCGGCGCGATCGACGACGCCAACCTCAAAGGCGCCCGCGCGAAGAGCGCAGGGGTCATCTTCGTGCCGTGACCTGAGCGCCCCGACCCGCCCGAGTCCGCCGCGGCGGCGCGGGCACCGCGACATCGGCCACACGAGCAGCGTGCCCGCGCGCCCTCGCCGCACGCTGCCAGGCCCCACGAGGTGCGGCCGCGCCTCGGCCAGCGCGTCTCCCGGCGCTGGCACGGATCCAGCGCGCCGGCCGAGCCACACGGACGGACCTCGACATGACGGGGCGCTTCCGTGAACCTCAGCCGGCGCCTGCCCGCGCCCTGCCCCGGAACCTCATGCCCGACCGCCTCAAGACGCTCTACCGCGACGTGGTGCTCGCCCACAGCAAGCGCCCGCGCCGCCGCGAGACGCTGCCGGACGCGGACCGCACCGGGGAGGTGCACAATCCGCTCTGCGGCGACCGGGTGAAGGTGATGCTGCGTTTGGCCCCCGACGGCCACATCGCCCGCGCCGCGTTCACCGGGGAGGGGTGCGCCATCTCGACCGCCGCGGCCTCGATCATGTGCGATTGTCTCGATGACGCCTCGCTAATCGACGCCCTGAGCTTGGCCCGTGCCTTCCACGCACACCTGGCCGGCGACCCCTCAGAGCCCCTGCCCGAGTCGGTCGCCGCGTTGACGGCGGTCAGAGCCTGGCCGGCGCGAGTGCGGTGCGCCAGCCTGCCCTTCAGCGCGCTCGAACGCGCCTGCCGTGCGGCTTCGGATGCTCCCTGATCTTTGTCTGCGGGAGGGACAGCCGCGGCGTCTGCGGGCGGGTCCGGGGGTGGCAGCGCCTTCGATCTCGGGCGATCTCGCCTCGACGGGCTGCACCGTGGCCGCCACGGAGGACCGCACCGGGCCGAACCGCGAGGCCCTGGCTGCCCGCGACCGATCCCTCCCCGGCGTGAGCCGGGCGAGCATTTCCAGAAAACCATTGCCAAGCTCGGTCGCCCTGGGGCGTGATGACGCGCTCGAGCGAGTCGGCCGCGGAGGCCGACACCCCGGCGGATGGACCTCGGCGCGACGATGTACCTGCTTTATCTGATCTCGGTCTGGCTCCACATCCTCGCCGCCACGGCGTGGGTCGGCGGCATGTTCTTCCTGGTCCTGGTGATCGTGCCGTGGCTGCGCAGCGGCGATCGCGCCATCGCCGGCAAGTTCCTGCGCGAGTCGGGCGAGCGTTTTCGCTCGGTGGGCTGGGCCTGCTTCGCCGTCGCGTTGATCACCGGGACCTTCAATTTGTACGTCCGCGGCGTGCGATTCGGGAGCTTCACCGACCCCGTGTGGTTGAGCTCCGACTTCGGCAAGGCCGTGCTCACCAAGCTCGGCCTCTTCACCGCGGTCCTGGTGCTCAGCGCCATCCACGACTTCTCGGTCGGCCCGCGCGCCGCCCGAGTCATCGAGCGCGACCCCGACGGCCCCGAAGCGCTCCGGCTGCGCCGCCAAGCCTCGATGATGGGCCGCTTCAACGCCATGCTGGGCCTGGTCCTGGTCGCGTTCGGCGTCATGCTGGTGCGGGGCTGCCCGAGCTAGCCGCGGCCACGCTGGACGGCTCGGCGTGAACACGTTCCAATGCGGCCGCGACCTCCCCCGCCAGCCCCGGGAGCCCCACTTGCGCGTCGACCCTCGCGCCGCACTGCTCGCCTTCTGCGCGCTCGCGTCTGCCTGCGCTAGCTCCGGCGCGGGCGAGGATCCCGGCGCGTGGGTCTCCGAGCCGCCGTCCGAGCACGGCAGCACCGCCCGAGATCTGCGGCTGCAATTTCAGGTCGGTGCTGAGCCCATTCCCATAGGCAACGCCTGGGGAATCGCGATTCGCATCACGGCCCAAAACATCACCGAGGGCGTGTTCGAGATCGCCGGCAACCCGCCCCTCCGCGTCACCGGCCACCAGATGACGCGCGATGGCGAGGAGATCTCGTTCGACGACGGCTGCAGCGCCACCATCCCCGACCCGATACGCCTGGGCCTCCGCGACCGCACCAAGTTCAAGCGCACATACGGTCACGGTGCAGACGAGGCGCTGCGAGCGGGCGAGAGGGTCAGCCTGGACCTGGCGATCTGCTACGTGAAGACGCCGGCCGGCACGCGGGTGAAGTCGATGCCTGTCGCGCAGATCGTGATGGTCGCGAAGCCAACGGGGGAGCCCGATATCACGATCTCGGCGCCCCAGCCGCTGGCTCGCTGATCGGTCGGACTCACCGGTCGGACGGGACGGTCGGACCGAGCGGTCGAACCAATGGGTCGCACCACACGGTCGAACGAAGCGGTCGAACGGAGCGGTCGAACGGAGCGGTCGAACGGAGCGGTCGAACGAAGCGGTCGGGCTGGGCGGTCGGGCTGGGCGGTCGGACTGAGGGGTCGAACGGAACGGTCGAACGGAGCGGTCGGGCTGGGCGGTCGGACTGAGCGGTCGGACTGAGGGGTCGAATGGAGCGGTCGAACGGAGCGGTCGGGCTGGGCGGTCGGACTGAGCGGTCGGACCAGATGGTCGGGCTGAGCGGTCGGGCTGAGCGGTCGGACCAGATGGTCGGGCTGAGCCAGCGGTCGGCCTGGTCAGCTCTTACAGCGTCAACAGCGCCATGACGGTGACGTCGGCTTGGTCGTGGGGGCGGCCGGGCCAGAGGTCGAAGCTGGTGACGAAGCCGAGGACGAGGAAGTGGACCCCGACGTTGAGGCGGGCTCCGATTCGCTTGTCGTCGCCTAGTTGAATGGGCAGGCCGGCGCCGGCGGTCAGGGAGATGGGGAGGAAGATGAGGGCCGGGGTCGAGACTTCGATTTGCGGGGCGATGATGTGGGAGCCGTGGAAGTCGGTGTCGAAGACGAGGCTGGCGAGGCCCCAGGTGGACCAGCCCATCTCCAGGCCGGTGCGCATGCTGAAGCGGGCGTCGTGGCCGGTCGACGCGCCGAGGCCGAGCAGCGGGCCGCCAAAGTGGGCGCGGGAGCCGGGGTGGGTGACGGTGACCTTGGTGAAGTCGAGGGCGCGGTCTTCCTCGGTGCGGGTTTCGCGCGCGGTGGTGGAGCGGAGGCCGCCGGCGGTCTCGACGCGGACGTCGCGGGTGTACGTGCCGGCGCGCTGGCGGGCGGCGGCGTGGATGGCGTAGGCGAAGTGCTCGCGGTGGCGGCCGACGTGGGCGACGAGGTGGCGGGCGTGGATGGCGGGGATGACGTAGCCGGAGTCCGAGGTCCCGTCGATGGGGGCGGCGGCGAACAGCTCGATGGTGACGGGGTTTTCGCCGGGTTCGATCAGCAGGGTCCCGTCGTCGTCGGGTTGGGCTGGGGTGCCGTCGAGGAGGACGCGGTCCAGGGTGAGCACGCTGGCGTTACCGAGCTGGAGGCGAGCGGGGGCGTCGGTCGGGCGCGCTCGGACGAAGACGCCGTGGACCATGCAGTGGCTCGCGGTGCGGCGCTGGCAGGTCAGGGTCCAGGCGTCGGACAGCGCGCTCTGGGGGGTGTCGAGTTCGGGCGGGTGAATCGCGGTGGGTCGGCGCGGCGGGGGGATGGCGTGGGCCCCCGGGGCGGAGCAGACCAGGGCCACAATCAGCAGGGAAAATCTGGTCATTTTGGGGCTAGGGACCGGGTTCGGGCGGGGGCTCGGGGGGTGAGCAGGGCGCCCATGACGAGGCCCAGGACCGCACCGCTGGCGTGGCCGAGGAAGCTGATCTCGGGGGTGACGAGATCGAAGGCGGTGGAGGCGAGGAAGATGGCGCCGAGGAAGAGGAGCTCGCGGCGGGCGCCCAGGGTGCGGTGGTCGCGCCAGCGGATGAACATGATGGCGGCGATGGCTCCGAAGAGGGCCATGATGCCGCCGGACGCGCCGACGACGGGGTAGGGGGCCGCGGAGGCGGGGGTCAGCAGCGCGATGAGGGCCATGGAGCCGGGGGCGCACAGGGCGTAGAGCAGGGCCATGCGGCGGTGGCCGAGGACGGACTCGACGAAGCGGCCGAAGATCCACAGGCCGAACATGTTGAGCGCCAGGTGGACGGCGCCGGCGTGGAGGAAGGCAGACGAGATGGCGCGCCACCACTCGCCCTCGAGGTACTGGGCGGGGGCGATGAGCGCGCCGAGGTTGATGAGGTTTTGGGCGTCCATGGTGCCGCCCGGGATCTCCAGGGCGAAGACGGCGCAGTTCATCGCGATGAGGGTGACGGTGACGCGCGGGAAGGGGCCGCGGCCGGGGCGGGCGATGGTGTTCTGGGCGTGGGCGGGGCCGTCGGTGGCCAAGATGGTGGCGGCGAGGCGGTCGATGCCGTGGGCGGTGAGGTCGAAGGGGGCGACGGGGGTGGCGAGGCGGCGACGGGCGGGGCCGGCGACGAGCGGGTCTTGACCGATCGCGAGGGGGACCAGCAGCGCCTGGGCGGCGTCGAGGTCGCCGGCGGACTGAAGCGCGGTGCCGCGCCAGAAGGCGGCGAGGTTGGGCGTGAGCTCGAGCCAGGGGCTCTCGAGGAGGGTCTCGATCGCGTCGATTTGTCCGGTAAATGCTGCATAAATGAGGCGGTTGAGGGCCAGCCAGCGGGGGCCGTGTTTGCGGCCGACGGGCTCGATGTGTGCGGCGTGGAACTCGGCGAGGCGGGCGGGATGGCCGAGCTCGCCGAGGGCGCGGGCGTAGTTGGAGGCGACCTCGGGCTCGCGGAGGAGGTGGGCGGATTTGGGGGCGGTGTCGACCCAGTGGAGGAGGTCGTCCCAGCGGGTGTCCATGCGGAGCAGGAGCAGCCACGCTTCGCGGGCGGCGCGGCCGGTGCCTTGGGCGAGGGCGGCCAGGAGGTCGCGGGCCTCGTCGCGGCGGCCGGCCTCGAGGTGGCTTTGGGCGCGCAGGAGCTCGGGGACGGCGGGCCAGCCGTCGAAGGGGTGGAGGATCGCGGCGATCTGGGCGATGCGGCGGGCGGGGCCGAAGCGGCGGCGGGCGACGAGGCGGGCGGCGACGCGGTTGGCCAGCGACGGCGCTAAGACCAGCGGGACGAAGACGACGGCGGCGATGAGGCCCGCGCGGTCGGGGATGGTCAGCCACGCGAGGCCGAGGACGGCGAGGGTCAGCGAGTGGACGAAGATCCAGCCCGGGTAAGCGCGCCCGTGGGTGCGCAAGATGGACCCCAGCCCGAGCGCGGACGAGGCCCCGACAAACCACATGAGCAGTGGATCAAGCTCCATCGGCCGCGGACGCTACGTGGACGGCGGGCGTCGCGCAAGGGCGGAGGGCTGCCCTCAAGCCAGCGCCTGGGCCGAACACCGAGTGCGCCGAGCTGGGCCCAGGCGGTGGATTCAGGGCGCTCCCGCGCGATTGACCGGGATGGCGGCATGTGGTGGGATCGGGGCCTCACCTGCCCACAAATTGGCGTCAGTGGCCCCGTGGGCCCGCCGCGCCGCACCGCCTGAGGTCTTGGTCATGCGCGTGTCTACCCGCCTGTCTCTGTGCTTGGCCGCGATGGTGCTGCTGCTCGGGTGCGGGCCCAAGGACCCGCAGACCGAGCGCTCACAGGGCTCGGCGGCGCCCGGCGGCGACTGCATCGACCAGTCCGAAGGGAGCTACTCGGCGATGTCCTGCGTCGGGAAATCGGCCGGCCAACCCTGCAGTATCGACGGCGACCGCGTCTGCGTCATCGTGAACGACGGGCCCGTCGGGACGGCGATTTGCGGGTGCCAGGTCGCCCGAGCGGGGGCCGAGCCGCAGAAGGGCGCGTGCCCGCCGGACACGTCGCTGGGGTGCGATTGCGGCGGCAGCGTCGTCGGCATGACCTCCTGCGACGACGCGGGCCATGCGGGCGAGTGTCTCTGTCCACAGCGCGACTAGCCGAGTCGGCCAACAAGCGCTACAGGACCAAACGGATTCACAGCCGGGATCCTGGTGAACCGTCGAGCTCGTGGAGCTCGCCACCGGGCTTGAGGGCCGTGGAGGCGTCTCCCATGGTGGCATCGCCCTGCGTCGCCGCCATGGCCTCGGGCGGCAACCCAGGGGAGAGCCGGCACCGGGTTTCGCCGCTCTGAAAAGGGAGCGCAGGCCGAGTGAGCAAAGCGGCGGAGCGCGCGGCGCCGCCGGGAGCTCGGATGGGACTGGTCGAGAGGCTCTTCAGTCCCTCGCGGGGCGGGAGGTTCGCGCTGCCGCCGGGCGCGTACTGCGCGGCGCGTACCAGTGCCCCCTTCCGCCGTCCACCTAGCGGCGGCCGCGAGGTTTGTTGGCGGCGCCGGGACCGCGATTTGGCCTGTCCGCGCCTGACTTTTTGGGGCCGCGGCGCGGGAAGGCGGCGTCGGCGAGGCCGGTGTGCTGGGTCGAGAATTTCGTGCATCGAGGAGCGCCAGCCCGAGATCGGGGGGTGTCACCGGACGCCGGGATCAGCGCTCCGTCGTGGCGGCCGATGAGGTCGGGCCGCCCCATGCGCACCAGGGCCTGGCGCAAGAGCGGCCAGTTCTCGGGGTCGTGGTAGCGGAGGAAGGCTTTGTGCAGCCGGCGGGTGTTGGCTCCCTTGGGGACGACCACGTCTTCGCTGGTGCGTGTCACTTTCCCGAGGGGATTTTTGCCCGAGTGGTACATCGCCGTAGCGGTGGCCATGGGCGAGGGTAAAAACGCCTGCACCTGGTCGGCCTTGTAGCCGTTTTGCTTCAGCCACAGCGCCAGCTCAAGCATGTCCTCGTCGGTGGTGCCGGGGTGCGCGGCGATGAAGTAGGGGATGAGGTACTGCTTTTTGCCGGCCTCGGCGCTGAAGCGCTCAAAGAGAGACTTGAAGTACTCGTAGGCGCCCATGCCGGGCTTCATCATCTTCGACAGCGGGCCGTCTTGGAGGTGCTCCGGCGCGATCTTCAGGTAGCCGCCGACGTGGTGGGTGACCAGCTCTTTGACATAGCGCGGGTCTTCGACGGCGAGGTCGTAGCGGACCCCGGACGCGATGAGGATCTTCTTGACGCCGGGGATGGCGCGGGCCTTGCGATACAGGCCGATGAGGGCGGAGTGGTCGGTCTGGAGGTTCTCGCACACGCCCGGAAACACACAGGAGGGGCGGCGGCAGGAGGCCTCGACCTCGGGGTCTTTGCAGGCGAGCCGGTACATGTTGGCGGTCGGGCCGCCGAGGTCGCTGATGACGCCCGTGAAGCCGGGCTGGACGTCGCGGACGCGCTCGACCTCGCGCAGGATCGAGGGCTCCGAGCGGTTCTGGATGATGCGGCCCTCGTGCTCGGTGATGGAGCAGAAGGTGCAGCCGCCAAAGCAGCCGCGCTGAATCGTGATGGAGAAGCGGATCATGTCGTAGGCGGAGACGCGGGCGTCGCCGTAGCGCGGGTGCGGGACGCGGGCGTAGGGCAGCTCGTAGACGGCGTCCATCTCGGCGGTGGTCAGCGGGATGGGCGGCGGGTTGAGCCAGAGCAGGCGGCCGGCGTGGCGCTGGGCGAGGGCGCGGGCGTTGTGGGGGTTGGCCTCGCGGTGAAAGACGCGCGACGCGTGGGCGTAGAGGACCGGGTCGGCGGCCACCGATTCGTAAGGCGGCAGCTCGATAAACGTGTGGTCGCGGGCCGGGCGGGCGCGGCGCGGGATGAACTGGATGAGGCCGGGCGGCGGCACGGCGGCGGGGTCCGGGCTGTCCGCGCCGGGAGCCTTCGCGCAGTCCCCGCCGGCCCCACGCGCCGCCGTGACCTCGGTCTGGTACGGGTCCATCGGCGGCTCGACGGTCCCCGGCGTGTCGAGGTCCGTCGAGTCGATGCGCCCGTAGCCCGCCCGCGGCTCCGACCGCATCAGGGCCGTCCCGCGGAGATCGTCGATGTCCCCGATGGCCTCGCCCAGCGCCATCCGCCACGTCAGCTCGACCAGCGCCCGCTCGGCGTTGCCGAAGACCAGCACGTCGGCCTTCGAGTCCAGCAGAATCGAGCGCCGCGTCTTCTCCGACCAGTAGTCGAAGTGCGCGATGCGCCGCAGGCTCGCCTCGATGCCGCCGATGACAATGGGCACGCCCTTGAACGCCTCACGGCACCGGTTCGCGTAGACGATGACGCTGCGATCGGGCCGCTTGCCGCCCTCGCCGCCGGCCGTGTACGCGTCGTCGGAGCGCACTCTCCGCTCGGACGTGTAGCGGTTGACCATGGAGTCCATGTTCCCGCCGGTCACCCCGAAATACAGCGCCGGCCGCCCCAGCTCGGCAAAAGCTTCGGCACTTTCCCACGCC
>CAZNZH010000023.1:0-16323 GCA_964577445.1 uncultured Myxococcales bacterium | reverse complement strand
TGCTCTCGCCCGTCTCCACCCTGAGCCTCTGGCGAGCCGCCCACCTCCGCGACTACGCCACCCTCGCCGCCGGAGCCCTCGCCGCCCTAGTCGCCGCCTGGTTTGTCCTGGCCGCCCTGCGCCGCCCCGCGCGCTCGCCCGCCGCGGCCGCCCCGCCGCCCCCGCCCATCGCGCGCATCGCCGTCGCCCTGGCCGTCCCGGCGGCCTTCTTCCCCATGGTGCTGATGCGCCACGTCAGCGAAAACTACCTGACGCCATCTGCCTTTTTCTTCGCCCTCCTCTTCGCCCTGGCCCTGGACCGCCGCCTCGTGACCACGCCGACCCGCCGCACCCTGACCCTGGCCCTGGCCGCCGCCCTGGTCGCGGTGCACACCGTGGGATGGACCAGCAAACTCGCGGTCCTGCGCGCCACCGGCCAGGAGTCCGTCCGCCAAGCCGCGCTCTACTACCCGGCCGTCGCGACCCTGCCCGAGACCGCCCTGGTCGCGCTGAAAAACGCCGCCCCCCCGCCGCCCGTCCCGCCCTACTCGATGTACGGCTCGGTCAACCCCCGAGGCGTCCTCTTCGTCAACCTCCACCTCCAAGGCCTCAAGGTCGACGTCATCGCGTCCCACCAGACGCCGACCCACACCGCGACCCTCGAAGGCCAGACGGTCACCATCCGCCCCGCCGAGCCCCCACCGTAGGTCCGCGGGTCGTCTAGGGGTCCGCCAGGGCGGCGGCTTCCAGGCATTGGACCTGGCACTCGTGGGCGGGGTCGCTCGGGGACATGCCGTGCCAGATCAGCCAGGCGACGCCTGGGGATTTGGTGGCGTAGGGGGAGTCGCTCTGGCAGGCGATGGCCACCTCGGGCGAGGCGTCGATCTCGAGGTCCAGGCCGGGCGACGGGCCGGTCTCGATGAGCTGGAGGCGGGCGCGGTGTTCGTTGCGGCTCCAGGGGTCGACGCGCTCCAGGGCGTTCTGGTCCGCCTCGACGTCCTCGAAGCCGCGGTAGAGCGCCGCGCCGACCGAGCGGACGCGGAAGGGGCCGTCTTTGCTGATGCCGCCTGTGGTCTCGAAGGTGAGGCGCAGGACGTCGTGGGCGCCGTCGGTCCGGGGCGGCGTGCGCACGCGGCACCCGTCGGCCAGCAGGGTGAGGGTGCGCCAGGTCCAGGTGGGGGCGCGGTCGCTGGCGGTCGGCCCGGCGCTGGCTGGCGCGCGGTCGCTGGCTGGCGGCGGGCCGGCGGCGGCGGCGGGGGCGAAGCAGCTCGCCACGAGCGCGATGCGGACGAGCCGGGCGGTGCGGGTCATGGGGCGGGACGCTATCACAGCTTCGACTTCGGGGGGCTCCCCTGCAGCGTCACCAGGGCCGCCTCGGGGTCGCCGACCTTCTCATAGAGCTTGGCCAGCCGCGCCCGCAGGGACTCATTGCTCTTGGCGTAGAGCAGCGCCCGCTGCATCTCGCGGATCGCCAGCCGGTCGTCGCCCTCGAGCTCGGCGAGGTGACTCTTCAGGCGCAGGTAGCTCGAGCGGTTGAAGGCGGAGTCGTCGAGCTGCGCTCGGACGCGGGCCAGCAGCTTCTTCAGCCCCTCCGCGTCGCCGCGCGCCACCAGGATCTGGCCCTGCTCCAGGCGCGGCCTGAGCGCGTCGTGGGGTGCCAGGATCGCCGACTCCTCGAACATGTGCCACGCTTGGTCCAAGTGCCCCGTGCGCACCAGCAGAAACCCCTGCAAGAGGTAGCCGTCACGCTTGAAGCGCGTCGCCAGCGCCTCGTCGGTGGCCTCGGTGCCCTTGGCCAGCAGCTCGATGGAGAGGTTGTCCAGCGCCCGGGTGTCCTCGGCCTTGTAGTTCAGCAGCAGCGACGCGAGCTGGGCGCGGATGTCGGCGGAGTCGGGGTATTTTCGCCGCGCCCACTGCGCCAGGGCGATGGCGGTGTCGACGTGGTCGTCCTGGACGAGCTGGGCGCACAGGGCGATGACGTTGTCTTCGTCCAGCAGCAAGAAGCCCTGAACCAGCGCCTCGCGCTCGCGGAAGGCCAAGACCTCGCGGGTGGCCTCGCGCCGCTGTGCCGGGCCGAGCCGGGCGAGCCGCTCGAGGAAGGGCAGCGCGGCGGCGTCCTGCCCCATCAAGATGGCCAGGTGGGCGCGGCGGCGGAGCACACTCGGCTCGGTGGGGGCCAGCGCCACCGCGCGGTCGGACAGGCGCAGCGCGGTCGGGCCCTCGTCCGCGGCGTGCGCGAGGGCGGCGCCGAGGCTCCAGAGCAGGAAGTCGCCGGGGTGCTCCATGAGCATGCCCTCGAGGTCCACGCGGCCGGGCTTGGACGCGTCGAGCGCGGCCCGCGCCTCGGCCTCCAGCCGGGTCGGCGACTGCGCGGTCGCGTGCAGCGCCGTCAGCGCCAGGGCCGCCGTGGCCGCGGCGAGGGCGGTCAGGGGCAGGCGGACGCGCGCCCCGAGCACGCGCTTCGCCGGCTGGTCGGCGCGCGACGCAGGCGCGGAGAGCCAGCCGAGCAGCGCGGCGGCGGGGAGCGCGACGCCAGGCAAGAGCAGAGAGAAATCGACCTGGTTGTGGATGAAGACCGCCACCAGGCCCACGCCGGCGGCGATGTGGTGGAGGCGCACCCGGCGGCCGCGCAGCGCCAGGATGAGGCCGACGGCGAGGGCGAGGCCGGCCAGGGTGGCGATGGGGAGACCCCAGTCGGCGGCGGCCTCGATGAGGGCGTTGTGGGCGTGGCCGACGAAGCCGTCGCGCCAGGTGGTGGTGAAGGCGGGGGAGGCGGCCTCGAAGGCGCCGTGGCCGACGCCGGTCAGCGGGTAGGCGGCGGCGACGGCGAGGCCGATATTCCACTGGCGGTAAAAGCCGCCGAGGACGTCGCGCAGGGTGTCGGTGTCGCCGAGGAAGGCGAGCTCGGCCAGCCACTCGCGCGGCGCGGCGACCACCAGGGCGACGACGGCGAGGCAGGCGCCGCCGAGCAGCACGCGGACGACGCGGCCGCGCTCTTGGGGCTCGGTGAAGCGGCGGATGGCCATGAGGCCGATGAGGCCGAGGGCTAGCGGCGTCAAGAGCAGCGCAGCCCGAGATCCCGTGGCGGCCACCGCCAGGGCCAGGAGCATCGACGCCGCGAGCCAGAGGCCGGCGCGGCGCTCGCTTCTGGCCTCGAGCCACACGCCAAATGCGCAGGCGCTGCCTAGCAAAAAGAGCGCCGCGGCGTGGTTGGGGTTCACGAAGGTGGTCAGGAAGTGCTCTGAGCGAAGATCGATGGAGGCGCGGTAGGCGCCGTAGATCTCGGTGACGCCGAGCAGGGTCTGGACGAGCGAGACGGCCGCGACGGTGAGAGCCGACGCGATGACGGCCAGGGGGATGAGCTCGCGGCGGTCGCTCTGGCGGCGCTGGTTGGCGGCGGTGGCGTAGGTGGCCCAGACCGCGAGGAGCGAGACGAAGGCGAGGGCGGTGCGGGGGCCGTCGAGGCTGATGGGGTGCCAGGATGGGGCGGCGGTGCCCAGGGCGGCGGCGGCGTCGATGCGGGCGGCGGCCGAGGCGGGCGAGAGCAGGGCGACCAGCGCCGCGGGCAGGGGCACCCACTGAAGGAAGGTCCACACGAGCAGGGCGGAGAGCGCCAGGCCCGCGAGGCCGAGGTGCATGGAGCGCGGGCGGCGTGGCTGGCCCAGCAGGGTCAGGGCGAGGCCGGTCAGGGTCAGGGCGGCCAGGGCGATGCGCGTGGGGGCGTGGACGCCGCCGATGGCCAGCGGGGCGGCGACGACCGCGAGGGCGATGCAGGCGGCGCCCAGGCGGGGGTCGATGTGGGCGGTGAAGCCGTGGACCTCGCCGCCCTCGCTCGGGTGGCCGCGGGTCATGTGGGCGGGCCGCTCTCGCCGTCGGGCTTGCTGCCGTAAGGCTGGGCGTAGCCGTAGCCGTAGCCGTAGCCGTAGCGCGTGCCGTAGCCGTAGCGCGTGCCGTAGTAGCGCATGCGCGGCGTCTCGCGGTGGTTGAGCACGGTCCCCAGCACGTAGATGTCGACGCCGCGGAGCTGGCGCAGCGCGTGCTTGAGCGCGTGGCGGGTGGTGCGGGCGGCGCGGACCACCACCAGGCAGCCGTCGACCTGGCTGCCGAGCACCAGCGCGTCGGCCACGGCGTTGACGGGCGGCGAGTCGAAGATGACGAGGTCGTACTCGGCCTCCATCTCGGCTTTGACCTCGGTGAAGCGCTTGGTGTGCAGAAGCTCAGCCGGGTTTGGCGGAATCGGGCCGCACACCAGCACCTCGAAGCCGGGGATCTGCGTCTTCTGGGTGTGCTTGGTGACCGAGTCGCTGCCGGCGAGGCACGCCGTCAGGCCGCGGTCGCTCTCGAGGCCCAGCGACACGGCGAAGCGCGGGCGCCGCAGGTCGGCCTCGACCAGCAGCACGCGGCTGCCGCTCATCGCCATGGAAATAGCCGTCGAGATGGCGATGGTGCTCTTGCCCTCCGAGGGGTCGGCGGACGTCACCAGCAGGCTCTTGATCGGCGTGGCGGTCGACATGAAGAGCAGGTTGGTGCGCAGCGCGCGGAAGGCCTCCGCGACCTGCGAGCGCGGGTTGTCGTGGATGAAGAAGTCCCGCGAGCTCTCCGAACCGTCCGGTGGCGCGCCGGCCTTGCGCGGCGCGGCCTCGTCGTCACCGATGACCGGCAGCACGCCCAAGACCTTGTGGCCCAAGCGCTCCGACAGGTCGTGCCAGTCCTTGATGGTCGAGTCGGCGAACTCCAGCACGAAGGCCAGGGCCAGCGCCACCATCAGCGAGAGCAGCAGCGCCACCGCCATCGCCATGCCCTTTCGCGGTCGCACCTGGATGGCGCCCATCGCCCGGTCCAGCACGCGGATATTGTTGGTCTCGATCTGCGCCGACATCATCGTCTCGATGTGCCGGTTCTTCACCGACTCGGCCTGCACCGCGTAGCGTCCCTGCACCTCGACCAGCCGCGCATAGTCGCGCTCGATGTCGGCGATGATCCGCTCCTCACCGCGGGCCGTCTCGACCTCGGCCTCGAGCCCCGCCTCCACATCCATCACCCGCCGCAGCTCGCGCTGCACGCTCTGCGCGACGTTGTGGATCTCGGCCCGCACCGACTTCTTCAGCGCCGCGATGTGCGCCTTCTCGCCGACCACCTCCGGGTGCTGCTCGAGGTAGCGCCCGCCGAGGCCCGCCAGCTTCGCCTCGTGCTCGGCGATCTGCTGCTTGAGCTCGCGAATCACGGCGTCTTCGAGCAGCGGTGCCGCGTCCACCCGGTTCGTGTCCTTCGTGCCGCGAAACTTCTCCATGGACTTGGCCGACGCGTGCAGCCGAATCCGCTCGACCCGAGCGCCGGTGAGCTGCTGCTCCAACGTCGCCAGGCGCTCGTCGATCGACCGCTTCGTCGTCGGGATCGTCCCGACGTTGTGCTTGATCTCGAACTCGCGGACCGCGTCCTCCGCCCCCTGCCGCCGCGCCTCCCAGTCGTCGACCAGGGTGCCCAGCTCCTTGGTGGCGTCGGCCACAATCTGCCGCTTTTGTTCAAGATTCTGGTCTTTGTAGGCGTCGGCGACCGCGTTGACGACCTCTTGGGCAAAGTGCGGGTCGGGGTCCTCGAAGTGGATCGCCACCATCATCGAGCTCTTGACCGGCGCCACCTCGATGCGCTCGGCCAGCACGTCCGCGAGGTTCGCCTCAGCCAGCGCCTTCCGCTTTTCCTCGGCCGTCATGTCGTTGTTGGGCGAATCGAGCCCCAGCAGGTGCTCGCTCTGCCAGAGCTGCAGCTTGTCCAGCACCTTCTCCGCGACATAGCGGCCGCGGATGATCTGGTACTGACTCTCGAAATACAGGTGGTCGGTGCCGTAAAAGCGTGGCGTCCCCAGCTCGACGACCTCGTTGACATTCGACAGGATCTTCGGCGCCCGGAGATCGATCATCACCTTTGAAGTGGCGCGGTAAATCGGCACCTGCCGCTCGAGCCAAAACCAGCCCGCGGCGACACCCACGGCCGTCACGACCAGGATCAGCAGCTTGTGCCGCAGGATAATCTGAAGGATCGCGCCCAACTGGCCGAGCAGCGTAGGCCCTTCGACCGCCGCCTCGTCCAGCGCCGCCCAGCCCTCAGCGGCCCCGCGCGCCTTACCGGCCGCACGGTCCTCTTGCTGACTTCCCATCCGCACCCCTGGCTCTTCGGACTCCCCGCGCGGAGCCCTCGCCGGCGTGCCGGCACCACTCGAGTCTTGCTTGGTTGTCGCAACGGTCCAAGAAAGATCATGCTTTAGAGGGCGGTGTGGGCAAATCGGCGCGGCGAGGGCGCCGATGCCATGTGCGCGGCGGTCTCAAATCCGTTATCATGGCGGAATCGATCCCAGCTAACGCCTTCGTCTGCCCGCCCGGGGGACGACGCGCCGGAGGTGGCCTCATGTCGCCGTCGCTTCACGGTTCACGCCTCGCGTGCCTCGCGCTCGTCTGCCTCGCGCTGTCCGGCTGCCCGGACAAGAAGAAGTCCGACGCGGTGCCGCCGCTGCTGGGCCTTCTGGTCCAGCCCTTCGCCGTGGTCATCGAGTCGCGCGGCGAGTCGATCCCGCTCGAGGTCACCGCCCTTCACGACGGGGTGCTGCTGCCGCCCGACGCCGGCGCGCTGGCGTTCACCTCCGACGACCCGGCCGTCGCGACCGTGGACGCCGCGGGCCTGGTCACGGGGGTGAAGGCGGGCCAGACCGCGGTCAACGTGACCTACGGCGAGGTCAGCCGCACCGTGCGCGTGGTCGTCCAGATCGACGACGAGCCGCCGTCAGCGCCGACCATCCTGACCTACCGGCCCGAGACGTCCCTGCGCGTCCAGAGCTGGTTTGGACGCACCGAGCCCAGCGCCGTCGTGCAGATCGACGGCGCCGCCGAGCCGCTGACGGTCACCGCCGACACCTTGGGGCACTTCACCGCGACCCTGCGCCTGACGCCCCACGTCAATAACCCCGTGCTGGTCGCCGTCACCGACCAGCACGGCAACACCAGCGCGGCCTTCGAGTTCCCGATCCGGCAGGACGACAGCCTGCGCGACGCCGGGGCGCTCAGCATCTCGCAGAATAAGTACCAGGTGGGGCTGGTGGGCCAGGTGCTGCCGCTGCCGCTGGTGGTGCGGGCGACGACCGACGAGGGCGCGCCCCTGGCGTTGACCGAGGTGGAGTTCGAGGTCATCGACGGCTCGGGCGGGCTGTCGGAGACCGGCGAGGCGCCCTGGGTTTCACGCAGCAACGGTATGGGTGTTTTGAAGGTCCGCACCGACTCCAACGGCTACGCGAGCGTGCGCTGGCGGCTGGGCCCGGGCGACCTGACCAACAACAGCGTCTACGCGCGGCTGCCCGGCGACGTGGGGCTGCCTGCGGTCTTTCACGCCGAGGGGCTCATCCCCGGTAAGGGGCCGACCACCATCGCCGGGCGCGTGATCGACGAGCACCGGGTGGCCGTCGCGGGCGTGAAGGTCACGCTGCTCGAGGGGCCGACCACGGTGCTCACCGACGCGCGCGGCAGCTTCACGATCCCCTACGCCCAGGATCTGGAAGAGCCGACCGCGCCGGTGATCGCCCACGTGCGGCTGGACGGGACGACCGCGCCGGGCGAGCTGAAGTACGCGCGCATCGACTTCGTGGTCAGCGTGCTGCCCGGTCAGCTCAACGAGAAGATCGGCCCCTACTACCTGCCGCGGCTGCCCGAGGGCGTGGCGCTGGACCTCGACGCGGACGGCGTGGTTCAGACCGCCGTGGTGCTCGAGCAGCGGATGTCGCCGACGGTCCCGCCGACCAAGCTCACGGTGCCGGTCGGGACGCGCGTGACGTGGCCGAAGGGCCTCGCGGAGTCTCAGCAGCGGCTGCGCCTCATCGATATCCCGGTCAACCGGACGCCGATGGCGATCCCGGACGGCCGCTTCACCAGCCACGTCATCGCGCTGCAGCCGGGCGGCATCCTCTTCGAGCCGCCGCTGATCATCGACATGCCGAACCTCGACGGGCTCGCGCCGGGCAGCAGCGTCGACCAGCTCTCGTTTGACCACGAGTACGGGCGCTACGTGAAGAGCGGGACGGCCACGGTCTCGGAGTCGGGGCTGCGCGTGGTGTCGGACCCGGGGTCGGGCATGCGCGTGTCGGCCTGGCACCCGCTGCCGCCGCCGCCGCCGTGCCCGACGTGCACGCTGACCGCGAACATCGAGCAGCCGAAGCCGCCGGCGGACCCCGACAAGAAAGAAGAGAAGGAAGAGTGCACCAAGTGTACGTGCAGCTTCCGTGGCCAGACGGTGCCGTGCCCTCCGAAGAAGAAGAAGAAGGACGAAAAGCCGGAGCCGCCGCCGTTCGTCATGGAGGACGCGCCGTGCGGGTGCGGGCCGGGCGTCGGTGGTCCGCCGCCGCCGCTCGACAGCGGCGAGCCCGGCGAGCCGAGTGACGGTGAGGACAAGCCGGAGATCCCGCCCGACCAGATCGAGGTGGAGTGCCACTGCGACGAGGGCCCGCTGAAGATCACCCAGCCGCGCGAGAAGCAGAGCGTCGTGCAGCCGGGCTCGAAGCTGCCGATGCGGGCGCGCTGCGAGGATCCCGACGGCGACCCGGACATCCAGTGGAAGATCGTGCGGACGGAGGGGACGGACTCGAAGGCGGCGAGCCCGACGAGCGGCAAGGGGCCGGCCATAGCGGTGACCTTTGAGGGGCGCGGCAAGTACCAGGTGACCGCGTCGGCGGCGACGAAGAAGTGCAAGGGGTCGGACTCGGTGGTCATCGAGGTCACCGATTGCGTCGACGCGGGCAGCGTGCGGGTGTGCGGCGACAAGCTCGAGGAGAACACGAAGGACATCGTCGTGGTCAGCGGGAACGTGACCATCGGCATGGTGCCCGCGGGCGGCGAGACGACGTCGGCGAGCTCGAGCGGGCAGTTTTTGCGGGTGTCGAACCAGGTCACGGCCAACAAGACCACCAAGATGGTCGACGGTGACGCCATGGTGTCGATGGACACGTTCTTGGGGCCGATCCGCCTGGACAATCTGCCGCTGTATCGCGGCGCCTTCCGCATCAACGGGGCTGACGGCGCCATCACCTACCCGCCGCCGAAGAGCGGGAAGATCCCGAAGGATGGCGGCAGCTTGATGAAGCTGGCGGGGTTCATCGTCGGCCTCGGCAAGACCGCGCAGCTTCTGCCCGACGGTGTCGGCTTCGACGTGCCCAAGCTGTGGGTGTCGGAGACCGAGTGGGACGTGACGCCGTGCCCGGCCATACGCAACCCCGAAAAGAAGATCTTCGAGCAGATCTGCCCCGAAGACGACCCGAACGTGGTGGGCAACTCGGTGCTCAAGAAAGAGAAAGCGATGCAGTTGTCGATGGAGACGATGGCGGTCAAGAGCCTCGGCATCACCATCGGCGGCACGCTGAGCATCGAAAAGGAGATCGATCTCGGGGCGCTGCGGCTCAGCTCGATGATGCTGTCGTACTCGGCGAAGACCGACGCGTGGGCGAGTGCGCTGGCGGCGAGCTTCGGGCCCAAGAAGGCGCGGGTGGGGCTGGCGGTCGACGGCAAGATGAAGGACGGCACCGTCACCGAGCTGAACATCGAGGCGACGTTTTCCAAGGGCATCCCGATCCCGCCCAGCGCCGGCCCGGCCGCACCGCTGCAAATCATTGGAATTAAAGGTGGTGTAAAGAACCCGGGCTTCTTCATCGGGACCAACGCCAACCCGCCGACCCTGAGCCTGGGGACGAAGTTCAAGTCGGGGCCCAGCGTGTCGGTGGGCGGCAAGGACTTCGCCCTGGCGACGGGAAACGTCAGCGGCGAGCTGGTCTTCTGGCCGACCTCGTGGTCGCTCGCCGGCGACGCGGCGCTCTTGGGCGTGGTCACGCAGACCTTCGACAACCCCTTCGGTGGCAAGGACGGCTTCAGCGTCTCCAGCCAAAACGCCATCGAGGGCTTCGCCAGCATCGACCTGAAGCTGGCGATGACCCACGACCCGTACAAGGCCGAGCTCAGCGGCGGCATCAAGGTCAAAGACCCCGTCTTCGGCGCGCAGGTGCTGTCGGGCGGCGCGAAGATCAGCGCCGAGCTGGTCGACGGGACGGACTTTTTGGCGACCGGGCAGTTCGACGCGCGCTTGCAGATCCCCGAGTTCAAGGTGTGGGGCAGGCCCGTGGGGCCCATCGACCTCTTCTCCGGCAGCGCGGGGATGACCCAGCGCATCCCGGGCGCGGGGACGAAGGTGTGGGCGACGGCGGCCTTCGGCGACAAGCGCCTCGGCGAGTCCCTGGCGCGGGTCGAGTGGACCGAGGCCACGGGCCTCAAGGTCACGGTCTGCTTTGAGAGCTCCGGCGTGGCGTACTGCGTCGACACGATCCGCGGCGGCGAGCCGGTGAAGGTCAGCCCCAACACGCTGCTGGCGGGGCCGGTCGTCCCAGGCATCGCGCTGCGCGAGAACTTCGCGGGCATCGACCCGCTCATCGAGGTGCCGGCCGGGCTACACGCCTTGCAGTTCGGCGTGGTGCACGACGGGCCCGTCGACTTCGACCTGCTGACGCCCAGCGGGATGATCCACGGCCACGACGACGACGGCGACTCGGCGGGCGGCGGCGATGGCCAGGGCCCGTCCTTCGTCTACATCTCGGGGTTGGAGCCGGGCCGCACCGACTGGCTGGTGCTGCGACCGACGCCCGGCGTCTACTCGCTGACCGGCTTCACCGCGCCGTCGGCCGTCCGCGAGTACTACGCTCAGGTCCCGGTACGCTCGCCGAGCTTCGCGTTCGTCGAGCCGGTGTTGCTGGATTCAGACGGCGTAGCGACGGTCTCCTGGAGCGCGTCTGACGCCGACAGCGACGCCCGGGTCGACATCTACGTGGATGACGACCGCGACGGGCTGAACGGGACCTTCGTGGGGTCGGCCCTGGTCTCGTCGGGCGTGACGAGCCTGACCTGGGACAGCAGCGATTCGCCTGATGGCACCTACTTCTTTTACGCGGTGGTGAGCGACGAGGAGAGCCCGCCGGTCACCGCCTACACGCAGCAGCCGGTGCGCGTGGACGGCGGCGGTTCGCGCGAGCTGGCGCCGGCTGAGCTGGTGCGGGCGGTGGCGCGGGATGGCGGGGCGGACGTGTCGTGGCTGTCGCGCGGTGAGCCGTGGATGTTCGCCGTCGAGGCGCAGCCGGTGGACCGCCTGGATCTCGAGCCGGTGACGGCGCTGGTCTACGCGCCGGCGACCACCGCGCGGCTCGAGGGGCTGGCGTCCGGGGTCGGCTGGGACATCACGGTCACCGCCGGCACGCGCCACCGCGACCGCAGCGAGGTCTCGGCCCCCGTGCATCTGGTGACGGGTGAGGCGGCGCTGGCCTTCGCGACGACGCCCTCGACGCGCATCCGGGCGCTCAATCGGTACAGCTACGCGCCGGTGATCGCCGGGGACCCGGACGCGGTGCTGGTGCTGGAGCGGGCGCCGCTGGGCATGACGCTCGAGGGCGGCGAGCTGAGCTGGGAGACCGACCTCGACGACATCGGCGACCACGAGGTGCTGCTGTCGGTGGCCGGGCCCTCGGGCGCGGTGGCGCTCGAGCAGGAGTTCACGCTGGCCGTGGTGGACCCGGCGGCCATCGCCTCGCCCGAGATCGTGTCGATCCCACCGACGGCGGCCACCATCGGCGCGGAGTACGTGTGGGAGACCGAGGCGCGGGCCTGCGACGGCAGCGCCGTGGATCTCGAGCTGGCGTTTGGTCCCGTGGGCATGCTGGTGGACGAGACGAACACCGTGCGCTGGACGCCGACGGCGGCGCAGGTCCAGGCGGCGCGCGGCGTGGTGGCGTTTGGGCTGCGGGGGGCAGACCAGGACGGCGGGATCGTCAAAGAGACCGTCGTCGTCTCGTTTTCCGACAGCGACGGCGACGGCCTGCCCGACGACTACGAGCGCGCGTCGGGCCTCGACCCGTACAGCGTGGACGACACGGGCGGCGACCCCGACGGCGACGGGCTGGACCACGCGGCCGAGGCGGCGGCGGGGACGCGGGGCGACGTGGCCGACAGCGACGGCGACGGGATCGATGACGGGGTCGAGCTCAGCCGGGGCTTGAACCCGCGCAGCTTCGACACCGACGGCGACGGGCTCTCCGATGGCGCTGAGGACGAGCTGGGCACCGACCCGCTCAAGGCGGACACCGACTCCGACGGCGTGGACGACGGGGTCGAGGTCGCCAACGGCACCAACCCGCTCAGCGGCGTGGACACCGACGGCGACGGGCTCTCCGACGCGCGCGAGGAGCTGATTGGCAGCGACCCGACCCTGGCGGACACGGACTCAGACGGCTGCGACGACGGCGTCGAGTTCGCGATGGGCACGCGGCTGCGCGCGGCGGACACCGACGGCGACGGCGCCGGGGACTGCGACGAGCGCGACGCGGGCACCGACCCGCTGGTGGCCGGCCGCGACGAGGACGGCGACGGGCTGTCGAGCCACCTCGAGGTCGTCATCGGCACCAACCCGTTTTTGAAGGACACCGACGGCGACCAGTTCGACGACGGGCTGGAGCACGCCTTGGGCTCGGACCCGCTGAAGGCCGACTCGATGCCCTCCGGTGAGCTGCCGGAGCCGGACGCGCCGGTGTCGCTGACGGGGCGCTCGGCGCCGCAGTTCTACCCCGCGTACGAGGTCGTGGATCTCGGCACGATCATCGTGCAGCGCGACGACGACGCCGACGGCGCCGACGACTCCTATGAGATCTTCTACGACTATAGCCCACTGGACCCGACCGACGGCCCGAGCGACGACGACCTCGACGGGCTGCCCATGTGGCACGAGTCGGTGCTGGGGACCGATCCGCGCAATCCCGACACCGACGGCGACGGGGTGCCGGACGGCCAGGAGGTCATCGACGGCACCGACCCGACCGACGCCACCGACTTCGGCGAGGGCGGGCCGGTGACGTCGCTGGAGGTGCTGCCGGGCGCGCCGCGGCTGACCGTCAACACCATGCTGGGGCCGACCCCCGTGCAGCTTTTGGTGGTGGGGCGCCGCGCGGACGGCTCCGGTGTGGACCTGACCGCCGCACAGCGAGGAACCACCTACGCTATTGACCCGACGACCGCCGCCAGCGTGTCGCCCGACGGCGTGCTGACGCCGAACCCCGACTTCGAGGGCGAGGCCGCGCTGACCGTGCGAAACCTCAACCTGAGCGTGACGACGAGCGTGCGCGTTCGCCACGTCACGCCGGGGCCCATCGCCAGCCTGAAGCTGCCGGGGAGCCCCGGGAAGGTCGACGCGGACGAGGGCCGCGCGGTCATCGCCATCGGCAAGAGCCTCTATGGCGTGGACGTGCGCGTGCCGACAGCGCCGGTGCTCGGCGAGGGGCTGGTCTTGGGCACGGCCGTCCATGACGTCGCGATCAACGGAAACCTCGCGGTCGCAGCGCTCGGCGACCAGGGCGTCGCGCTCATCGACGTGGGCGACGTCTTGGCGCCCAAGCTGGTGATGCGCGTGCCGCTTGAGGGCTCGGCGCTCTCGGTGGCCATCGGCGACGGCCGGGTCGTGGTCGGCACCAGCGCCGGAGTCCACGTGGTCAGCCCCGGCCTGTCCAACACCTTGGCGCTCTTGGACGCCAACGGCGACGGCCGCGACGACCGCGTCATCCACGTCGCCCAACCCGAGGCGAGCTTCGGCTCCATCGACATGGACCTGGACCGGCTGGCCGCCGCCCGCGGTGACAAGCAGTTGGTGCTCTTCAACATCCTGCCCGACGGGCGCCTCAAGGAGGTCGCGAGCCTCGCCCACGGGGGCACCAACCGCGCGGTCGCCGGCTCGGGCGCCACGGTCTACGGCGCGGTCTATAACGGCGGCGTCGTGCGCGCGGCCCTGGGCGGGGTGCCGCCGGTGCTGACCGCCAACACCGCGCCCGGCTTCCCCGAGTGCATCGCCGTCCACGGCGCGCTGGTGCTGTCGTGCATCCGCGCGACCACGGGCGACAGCCTCACCCTGATGCGCGGTGACCAGCCCGGCATCCCCGTCGCTGGCAACATCAAGCACAGCGCAGGCGACCCGCGCGGCATCGCCATGGGGCGGCAGTACTATTATCTGACGAGCGCCCAGAGCACCTTCGACGTCGGGCAGTACCTCTTCCCGGTCGACCTGCTGGGCATCCCGCCGACCCTCAAGCCGGTCAGCCCCAAGCCCGGCGGCGTCTTCGAGGAAGGCACGACGGTGGCGTTTCAGGTCGACGCCACCGATGACGTCGGCGTGGAAGAGGTCCACTACTTCGTCGACGGCGAGGAGGTCGGGTCCTTTGAGGGTGAACCGCCGTTCATCTCCGAGATCCGGCTGCCGCCTGTGACCGAGGCCAGCGAGGTCATGCTGAGTGCGGAGGCCATCGACTTCGGCGGCAACGTCGGCAAGCTCGCGCCCTACCCGGTCACCGTGCTGCCGGTCGAGGACGCCATCCCGCCGACGGTCGCGTTCAGCGAGCCCTACGACGGCGAACCGGTGCCCGACGGCGCGACCATCGACGTGGTGGTCAACCCGCTGGACAACCACGCCGTCTATCGGGTCGAGGTCTCCATGGGCGGCAAGGTGGTGGCCGAGATCGCCGACCCGCCGTGGCGCACCACCGTGGCGCTGCCGGCGACGGCGCCCGATCACCGCGTCACATTGACCGCGCGGGCCATCGACTACGGCGAAAACGAGGCGACCTCGAGCGTGACCGTGGAGCTGGCGGGCAAAGACCTCATCGCCTTGGGGGTGACGACGCTGGGGGTCGGCGACGCGAGCCAGGAGGGCGCCCGCGCCATCGTCTATAAGGGCGAGCTGGCGATGGACGGCGCCCACGGCTTTGAGAGCTTCTGGGTCGGGCGCGGCGCGACGCTGACCCATCCGGCGACCCCGGCGGGTGGGGCCGAGCCCGGCATCGACCTGACGGCGAGCACGTTCGGCGTCGGGTACTTCGGCGCCGTCGACGTCTCCGGCAAGGGCTACCTGGGCGACTGCGCGAAGGGCACCGGCTCCTGCGGCGGCGGCGGGCGCACGGTCGGCAACGTCAAGGGCGGCGCCGGCGCTCGCTCGGGCGGCTCTCACGGGGGCAGCGGCGGCGGGAAAGCCGCGGGCCCGAGCTACGGCGACCCGCTGGCCCCCGTCACTGCGGGTGGTGGCGGCGGCTACGGCGCGTCCGGCAACTGGCCGGGCGGCAACGGCGGCGGGCGAGTGAAGGTCACAGCCGACACCATCCGGGTCAACGGCGCCATCCGCGCGGACGGGCTGGCGCCGCCGGTCACCGGGGCCAGTGAGGGATCAGGCGGCGCGGGCGGCGCGGTGTGGCTGGTCGCCAAGACCATGACCGGGGCGGGGCGCATCACGGCGAACGGCGGCGGCACCACGTCGGCAGGGCGCGGCAGCGGGGCGGGCGGGCGCATCGCGCTCTACCGAGACACCGGGGACTTGAGCGCGGCGACCTTCGCGGCCTGGCCGGGTGTCAGCGTGGACACGGTCGGCACGGCCGGCAGCGTGTTCATCGGGAACTCAGGCGGCGTCTCGCAGTTTCGGGTCAACGACGGCGGGCGCAGCGCCGGTCTGGACCACCGGGCCTTCGGCTACGAGCCGTCGGATACATTGCTGGACATCGACGCCGACCTCATCGTCGGGGGCACCAGCCGGCTGGTGTTGACCTCGCCCATCAAAGTGCGGCAGCTCATCTTGCAAGACCGCGCGCGCCTGAGCCATGTGCAGAGCCTGCACGGTCAGCCCGAGCCGACCCTCGACGTCGAGGCGGACGCGGTCTTCATCGGCCCCGACGCCGCCATCGACGTGCGAGCGCGCGGCTACGTCGGCGATTGCACGCCGGGAACCCCGGCCTGCGGCGGCGGCGCACACGCCCTTGGCAACACCGGCGACGGCGCGGGCAACTACGCGGGCGGCTCTCACGGCGGCGAAGGCGGCGGCGCGGCGCACACCAAGACCTACGGCGACATCAAGGCGCCTGTGACGCTCGGCGGCGGCGGCGGGTACGGCGCCAGCGGGACCTGGGCGGGCGGCGATGGCGGCGGGCGGGTGCGCCTGATGACGTCGGCGCTCTTGCTTGACGGGGCCATCTGGGCGGACGGCGACGCGTCCGAGGGCACGGGGTCCTCGGTGGGCGGCGGCGGCGCGGGCGGCTCGGTCTGGGTGACCACCGGCACCCTCGACGGCAGCGGCGTCATCAGCGCCCACGGCGGTCAGGGCAGCACGGAGGCCGGGCACTCGGGCTCAGGCGGCGGCGGCGGGCGTATCGCCGTGTATTACCAGGACGCGGCGGGCTTCGACCTCGAGCGCGTCACCGCCAGTTTGTTTTACCCGGAATTGTTCGGAGAATTTTGACTCTGTCAAGAGAACCAT
>CAZNZH010000022.1:0-16520 GCA_964577445.1 uncultured Myxococcales bacterium | reverse complement strand
GTCTCCGCCGCTGCTACGCCGCGGCCGCCGCCGCCGCTTCCGCTTCGACTGCGAGTCGCCGGACCGCTCGTCGCCGCCGCTGCTGCGGTTGCCGTTGCCGTTGCCCCCCCCCGCGGGCGCCGCCGCTGCCGCCGGGGCTGCCGCCTGTGCCGCGCGCGGCGCCTCCGCTTTCGCCTTGCTCGGGCGCGCGGCGTCATCGTCGTCATCACGCTCAGAGCGCTTGCGGCTCGCCTGCACCAGCGGCTTTGGCGCCTCGCCACGCGCTGCGCGCCGCTTTCGCCGCGCGAGCGGATCGTTGTGGTCCAGCAGGCGCTCGGACGGCGGCGCGCGCCGCGCCGAGGGCAGCCGCGAGCTCCCCGAGACTTCGATGGGCAAGGTGGCGACGGGCCTCTTGTCGCCGAAGAGGATCCGCTTGATCCAGCCGACGATGCCGCCCGACCGCTCCATCGGCACCGCCGCCACCGCCGCCGCCGCCGCCGCCACGGCCACTTCGCGCGCCTGCTTGGCCACGCGCTCCTCGCGCGCCCGCCGCTCGCCGTCCTCGCGCACGACGGTCTGAAGATCGCGCTCGGAGCGTGTCCGCGCCTGATCTTCCTGCGACTGGCGGCGCGCCTCCTCGATCTCCACGTCCTCGGCCATCTTCTTCTCGATAGCGCGGTACAGCGTGTCGTACTCGTCCTCGGTCAGGCTGATGCCGCGAGCCTCCGCGGCCTCGATGAGCACGTCCTCCATCTCGTCCAGCTCGCGGCGCTCCACGTCGCTGCGCACGAGATCAAAGGTCAGCAGCAGCCGCCGCGCCCGCTTGCCGCGCCCCGCGCTGGCCAAGATCTCGACGAAGGCCTGGTGCGGCGGGCACTCGGGCACCCCGCGAATATCCAGGCTGACCTTGGACTCCCGCTCGAGCTCCGACAGGTCGCGCCGCTTGCGGTTGACCAGGTAGTTCGCGACGTCCACCGGCATCTTCGCCGAGACGTGCATGTAGTTGGTGCCGCGCAGCACGGTCTCCTTGATACGCCGCAGCAGGTAGAGCGCGCTCGACTCCACCGAACGAACCAGGCCGGTGCCGCCGCAGCTATCGCAGGCGTGGAAGCTGCTCATCATCAGCGCGCTCTTCAGGCGCTGGCGGCTGATCTCCATCAGCCCGAACTCGCTGATTCTATTGAACTTTACCTTCGCCTTGTCCGACGCGAAGGCGTCGCGGGCGGCCTGCTCGACCGCCTTGACGTTCTCGCGGTCGCGCATGTCGATGAAGTCGACGACCACCAGGCCGCCGCGATCGCGCAGGCGCAGTTGACGCGCCACCTCCACGGCCGCCTCCAGGTTCGTCGTGAGCGCGGTCTGCTCGATGTCGTCGGTCTTCACGCGCCCGGAGTTCACGTCGATGGCGACCAGCGCCTCGGTCTGGTCGATGACGATGGAGCCGCCCGACGGCAGATCGATGCGTCGCGCGAACACGTCGTCGATCTGGTCTTCGATCTGGTAGCGCGAGAACAGCGGCGTCGGGTCGTCGTAGAACCGAATCCGGTTCTTCATCTCCGGCACCAGCACGGCGCAGTAGTCGCGGATCTCGTCGTAGGTGTCGACGTCATCGACGATGATCTCGTCGAGATTTCCGCTCGCGTAGTCGCGGATGAAGCGCATCGCGGAGCTGCGCTCGCGGTGAATCAGGCCCGGGTGCTTGGCCGCGGCGAAGCGCTCCTCCAGGTTGGCCCACAGCCGCTTCAGGTACTCGAGGTCGCGGGCCACGTCGGCCTTCTCGCGCTCAACACCCGCGGTGCGGATGATGACGCCGAAGCCCTCCGGCACCGGCAGATCGTCGATGAGGTCCTTCAGCCGCTTGCGCTCGTCGCCGGGCAGGCGCCGCGAGATCCCGGTCTTGCCCGAGTCGGGCATGATGACCAGGTAACGCCCCGGCAACGACACGTAGGTCGTCAGGCTCGCGCCCTTGTTGCCGATCTCGTCTTTGACCACCTGGACCATCAGCTCCTGCCGCTCGTGCAGCAGGTCGGAGATGGTCACCTTCTTGTTGCCAGGATTGGCGGGGTGGTAGCGCGCGTGGATCTCCGACAGCGGTAAAAACCCCTGCTTGTCCTCGCCGTAGTCGACGAAGGCCGCCTGGAGGCTCGGGTTCACGCGGTGAACGACCCCCTTGTAGACGTTGCCTTTGGCCTCATCGAGCTGCGTCGTGTCGATCTCGAGGTTCGACAGCACGCCGCCCTCGACCAGCGCGATGCGCGTCTCCTCAACAGTCACGTTGATCAGTAGCTTTTCCGCCACGGGCGTTCTCCTCCCAGGGAGACACGGCGGCGGCGCGAGGACGTGATGTGGGTCGGGTTCTCGGTCGGTTCTGGGTGTCGAACACGCGGCGCCGTCAGGCTCCGCGCGCAGACCCCGCGCGTGCCTGCCGCCCGAAGGCGGCTTCTATCGCTGATACCGGACCATGTCGCGACGCCTGTGCGTCACGACGAACCGCGGCCCATCGTCCGCGCGCTTTCGCCGCGAGAGCCGGCCGGGTGGCAGAGCTTTGGTCTCCGCCGTCCCCCGCGTCCGGCTTTACGCCGTCCGCTGCCAGGCCATCTCGCTGGGTGTCAGTTGGATTGTCAGAGAGTTCAGCGTCGCTCACGCCGCCATCGGCGCCAGCGTCCAGATCCGACGACTCCGACGCGTCGACCGCATCGAATGTATCGGGCGTGACCGACGAATCGGTCAGTACATCGAGCGCGCCACCGGTCACGGCCGGAAGTTCCGGCTGCGGGCCGATGGGGCTGATCGGAGCGCAGGGTTTCCCCTCCGTCCCGTTCGGGCACACGGAGTCCGTCCCGCAGGCGAGAGCGAACACCGAGAGGCCTGCAAGCATCAAGGGAATCGCCGCGACGCGAGTCAGCAGTGCGCCATGCGCAGAGAGGGGAGCACGCGAAGCCTCCCTTGGTAACAGGTTGCGGCGAGGCTCCGAGATCGGGCAGGTGGGGCAATCGGTCAAGAACAGCTCGTCAGTCGTCCGTCGCTGCGTCCACTTTCGCCTCCGGACGCCCCCAGAGGTGGGGTCGGGCCGACGTAATGCGTCGCAACGCTGTCCGTTATCGTAGGCCCACACCCGGCGAACTGTCAACGATCGAAGCGCCTGGACGCTGGTGGGTCGGCGGGCTATAAGGCGCCGGCATGACAGCGGAAATGCTCCCCAATCCCCCGCCGCCAACACCCCGCACGCGCCCTCGGTGGGCCCTGGCGCTGGCGGCGCTCGCCGTGGCCTCGGTCGTGCTGCTGGCTCGCCCCCAGCCCACATGGGACGCCGCGGAGGTCGACGGGCTGGCCGCGGGTGCGCGGCTGGCGGACGCGCTGACCGCCGGCCCCGGCAGGCTGAGCGAGCGGACCCAGCGCGGGTTTGGCGGGGTGCCGGACCACCCGCTCTGCGCCGCCGCGCCGGAGTCCTTGTCCTGCCGAGAGGCCGCGATCGACTCCCCGCTCCTGCGTTGGTTCGTCGCCGCGTCCGCGCTGAGCATGCCCGCCAGCGACGACGCCGGCAGCGCGGGCCTGGGCGCCGCGCTGGCCTTCGCGCTCGCGGCCTCTCTCGCCGGGCTGCTGCTCGCGCGTCACCTTCAGCTCGGAGTGCCCGCCGTCCTGCTCGGCGCGGCGCTCGTCCTGGTGATGCCCGGCGCCCTCGCGAGCGCGTCGACCGCTGGCGCCGCCGCCCTCGGCGCCCTCATCGTCGCGCTGGTGCTGCTCGGGATCCAGCGGGTCGTCCGCGGGCGCGGCGCGCTGCTCGCCGGCGCCGCCATCGGCCTGGCCCTCGCCCTTCACCCCGTGGGCATCACGCTGCTGGTGCCGCTCTTCATCTGCGCCGCCATCGCCCAGCGTCCCCGCGCCGCGCCGGCCTTTGGCGTGGGCCTCCTGCCGCTGCCGCCCGTCGCGCTCACCCTCTTCGCCGCTCCGGTGGTCGCCGCCCTGGTCTTCGTGCTGCTCTGGCCTGCCGCCTGGCACGGCACGGCCAAGCATCTCGGCGCCTGGATGCAGAGCGGCCTCGTCGTCCGCGCGCCCGCCCAGGCCATCTTGGGCACGGCCTTCGAGCAGGCCTCGGGTCGCGCGCCCGGCGCCGCGGTCGCGTTTCTCCAGTGGGTCGCCTGGACGCCGACGCCGCTTCTGGCCGCCTGGGTCGTCGGGGTCGCCGCGACCGCCCGGGCCGGGCGCAGCGGCCTGTGGGCGCCGCTGCTGGTCTTGGCCACGGTGCTCGCCTCTGCCGGCCTTGACGCCGGGCTCTTCGGGGCGCGCCGAAACCTGCTGGCCTGGCTCTGGATCCCGACCGCGCTCACCGCGTCGGTCGGCGTCGTGGCGCTGGGAGACTGGATCGCCCGCCAGCGGCCCCGGTTCTCGCGCGGGGCGGCTCGCGCCCTGGTCGGCGCGGTGGTGATGTTGGTGCCCGCCCTGGCGCTCCTCGCCGGCGTCGAGCCCACGGCCGCCGCGCTGGTGGGCGCCCCGATCCGCGTGCCGCTGCCTGCCTATTTGATGGATTCAGGCGACGGCGCGCCGGCACAGACGGGCGTCCACGTCGTCGCCTCGGCCGACGCCTACCCGTACGCACTGGAGGTCTTGTCCCAGCGGGGCCCGCGGGTCCTTCGCTGGGTCCCGACGGTGGAGGGCGCGGACTGGGTCTTCGTCGTCCACGACCGCCCGGACGTGGTGGTGGAGGCGCTGGCGGGCCGCGCGCCGCGGGACACGGTCTACGCTGGCGGGGTCCGCGTCGACGTCTACGGGTCGCCGTGAGCGCGCCGGTCGAGCAGGAGCTGAAGCTGGCGCTGCTCGACCCCGGCGCGCTGCCCCGGCTGCTGGCGGCGCTGCCGGCGCCCGAGGGTGTCTGGGAGCAAGAAAATCTCTACCTGATCGAGCCCGACGCGCCGCCGGAGCGCGCCCGGATCATGGTCCGCGTGCGGAGCGAAGCCCGAGATCTTGAAGCGGCACGCCACGTCCTGACGGTGAAGGCGGGAGCTCGGGCGCTCGACGGGTTTTTCGTGGCCGAAGAGCGCGAGGCGGTGCTGACCGAGGCCGAGCGGCTGGCGATCCTGGCCGACCCGGGCGCGCTGCTCGGGCTGGCGCTTGGGCCGGCTCAGTGGCTGGTCGACCAGGGCGTCGGGCGGCTGGTCGCCCTCGGCGGGATGCAGAACCGGCGCCACGTCGTCCATCACCGGGGCTTCGTCTTGGAGGTCGACCGGACGGAGTTTCCCGGAGGCGTCGTGGAGGCCGAGGTCGAGGTCGAGACCGATCGCCCCGAGGCCGCCCGGGCCGTGGTGCTCGAGGTGGCGGCGGCCGCGGGGGTGGAGCTGAGGGCTCAAACCCTTGGAAAGTTCACGCGTTTTCGCGCTTACGCGGCTTCGGAGGCTCGTCGTCCCGGATGACGTCGCGCAGGCGCTCTCCGAAGCGGGCGTAGAGAAAGCCGCTCGAGAGCAGCAGCGCCCCGAGGCCGATGAGGATCCCGGTCTGAGAGAGGCGTGACAGCTCCCAGACGTCGACCAGCAGCAGCTTTGCGACGGTCGCGGCCAAAAACGCGAGGCCGAGCCAGCGCAGGTAGACCTCGCGCCGGACGAAGCCCAGGGCGAGCAGCGCGCCACCCCACAGGCCCAGGATGAGGCTGGTGAGCACGGCGCGGTTGGGGGAGAGCGCGGCGAGGCCCTCGTAGCTGGCGCCTGCCGCTTGGCGGAAGGCGTCTTCGCCGAGGGAGGCGGACGGGGCGAGGACGGACATGTCGATAAATGCCCAGGCCTCGGTGATGAGCCAGGCGACCAGCAGGAGCTGGCCGGCGGTCGCGATGACGCGCGAGAGGGTGAGGTCGACGGGTTTGACCGTGTGGCCGAGGACGGCGGCGGCGAGGCCGGAGCCGAAGAGCGCCAAGCCGCGGTCGCCGAGGAGGATGAGGGGGTGAAAGGCGCCCTCGCGCCCGAGGGTCTCGAGGTAGAGCCAGCGGGCACGATCGGGGGCGCTGAGGTCGTCGTTGAGCGCGTGGGCGATGGCGAGGCCGAGCATCGCGGTGGCGGCGAGGGCGAAGGGGCGGCCGGCGAGGCGGACGCCGACGACGCCGATGACGGCGGCCAGGGCGGACCAGGCGAGGGTGACCGAGGCGCCGTCGAGGGCGACGGCGCCGGCCAGCGCGAGCAGGGCCAGGGAGGTGAGGCCGAGGGCGCCGGTCGCGGCGGGGTGGGCGCGGCGGTGAAGGGCGAGGGCGAGGGCGGCGTGGAGGGCGGCTGCGGCCAAGAGCGAGCCGGTGCGCAGGGTGAGCGCGCCGTCGGGGGTGCTGAGGAGCAGCAGCGCGGCGAAGAGAGCGGCCGGGATGGCCAAGGCGGCGATGGATGGCGGTCGCTCATCGGCGCGGCGGTGCAGAAGCAGGGCCGCGGCCAGCCAGGTAGCGGCCCAGGTGGCGATCAGCGCGAGCGGGACCGGGGCGAAACGCACGGGGCTGTGGGAGCCGCTGGACGCGAAGTAGGCGGCCTGCTCCGTGGCGGCGGCGGCGAGGCCGGCCATGGCGAGGAAGCCGAAGAGCTGGGGCCAGATGAGGCGGATGGGGGCGCGGGCGGCGGCGTGGAGCGCGCCGAGGGTGGCGGCGAGGGCGAGCATGGCGGCGCCCAGGAGGGTCGGGCGATCGAGGAGGAGGAGGGCGAAGAAGGCGTGGCCGATGAAGGCCGCGGTGATGTGGAGGGCAGGGGCGTGGGCGTCGTCGTCGGGCCCGGCGCCGCCGTGGCGGATGGCGGCCAGGGTGAAGAGGCCCGTGAACGCGAGGGCCGAGGTGAGGGCGGGGGCGCGTGCGGCGAGCGTCAGGTAGGTGGTGTCAGGGCTGAAATAGCTGAAGTACCAGCCGGCGAAGAGCCCGATGGTGCCGAGCGCGCTGAGCAGCGTGGGCCAGAGCCAGCGGCGGGGGGCGCTGACGAGGCTGGCGGCGGTGGCGACGAGAAAGAGGTAGGCGAAGAGCGCGGTGGGGCGGTCCTCGCCCGACGAGAGGATGACCGGGTTGGCGATGGCGGCCAGGACGGCCGTGATGAGCAGGGGTTGGCTTCGGTGGCGGATGGCGAGGGCGCCGCCCGCGACGACGATGACGGCGAAGGCGATGAAGGCTTCGGTGGGGGAGACCAGGGCGTACATGGCGTGGCTGGCCCAGGCGGCGGCCAGCAGGATGCCGAGGCCGATGCCGGTGGCGGCGTGGACCCAGAGGGGCTGGGTGCGGGCGCGCAGCCACTCGGCGACGCCGATGAGGGCGAGGCCGGTGGCGACGCCTGCGCCGATGCGGCCCCAGGGGCCGATCCAGCCTTGCTGGACGACGTAGCGGAAGAAGTAGAGGACGCCGAGGAGGAGCAGCGCGCCGCCGAGCCGGGTGGCCCAGGTCATGCCGATGGCCTCTTCGGTGGGGCGGCGGGGTGGGGCGGCGGCGGCGGGGACCCAGGCGGGGACGGGTAGCGGGCGCTCGGGGGGGGCCGGTTGGGGCGGCGGGGCGAAGACGGGCGCTTCGGCCTCGGGCTCGGGGGCGGGGGAGGCGAGAGCGCGTGGGGCCGGCGCCATGGCGGCGCGCAGGGGAGGCCCGGTGGCGGCCGGTGCGCCGGCGTGGGCCGCGGGCCTCGACGCGTCGAGCTGCGAGGTGGCGCCTGACGATTTGAGGGCTCGCAGCTCGCGGGCGAGGGCGTCGTGGCGCTCTTCGAGGGCTCGCAGCTCGCGCCGGGTGGCCGCGGCGGTCGTCCAGGCCATGATCGGCAGGCCGAAGACCAGGGCGATGGCCCCGAGGGCGAGGCCTGTGAAGAAGAGGTCGTCCATCGAGGCGGGGGATCCTGGCCGGGTAAATGGCTGGCGCGCTTCGAGGTTAGGTTCGGCGCAGCGTCACGACCAGAAAGCCGCCGAAGCGGCGGATGGGCAGGCGCGCGGCGAGGCGCTCCACGCGGCTCCACAGCGGGCCGATGACCGGCAGATCGAAGGGCAGTGCCGCCGGCGAGAGGACGCGGATGCCATCGACGCGCTCGACGTGAAGCGAGGGCGGCAGGTAGCCGCGGATGTCGTCGAGGGTGTCGAAGCGCAAGAAGACCTCGCGCTCGTGGGTGTCGCCGGCTGCACCCACCTTGCCCGCGGGGCCGAAGCGCTTCACCAGGGTGCGGATGCTCTGGCGGTTATAGAACTCGGCGATGATGACGCCGCCGGGTCGCGTGACGCGGGCCATCTCGGCCATGGCGGTCGTGATGTCCTCGACGTGGGCCAGGACTTTGAAGCTGCAGGTGACGTCGAAGCTGGCGTCGTCGAAGGGCAGCGAGGTCGCGCTCCCCTCGTGGACGTCGAGGCCGCGGCTCTGGGCGTGCTCGAGCATGCCGGGGGACAGATCGACGCCCGTGGCGTGGTCGGCGACCGACGCGATGCGCGCCAAGATGAGGCCGGTGCCGCAGCCGACCTCGAGGACGTCTTTGCCGCGGGCGTGGGGCTCGACCAGGGCAAACTCGCTGCGGTCCAAGAAGTCGTGGTAGCCCCGGTCGCGCCCGTGGTCGTAGGTCTCGGCGAAGGTGTTGTAATAGCTCTTGTTGTCACGCATCGATGAGCTCGCGGTAGAGTGCTTCGTAGGCGGCGGCCATGCCGCTGGGAGAGAAATGGGACGCGACGGTGCGGCGGGCGCCTTCGCCGAGAGTGCGTTGCAGCGTGGGGTGTTCGGCGAGGTTTAGCATGGCCTTGGCTGTGGCCTCGGGGTCGCTTCGGTGCACCGCGCGGACGCCGTCGCCGAGGCCGGCCAGCTCGGCGAGCTGCGGGATGTCGCTGACGATGGCCGGGACGCCCAGGGCCATGGCGTTCAAGAGCGCCAGCGGCGTGTCGACCTTGGCGTAGAGGGTGCTGACCGGCAGGACCACGGCGGTCACAGCGCCCAGGAGCGCGGTGAAGTCCGGGGCGACGCCGGCGAAGGTGACGCGGTCGCCCATGGGTGAGCGGGCCACGCGGCGCTCGAGATCGGCCAGCACATGGGCGGCGCGCGGGGTCTTGGGGCGACACGCCAGGACGAAGCGGGCGTCGGGGCGCTCGGCGTGGATCAGCTCGGCGGCGTCGAGGAAGACGCTGGCGCCGTCGGAGAACTCGAGGTCGCCCGGGTAGAGGAAGGCGGGCTCATCGCCCCAGCGCTCACCGCGAAACCACAGGGCGAGGCGGCGGCGGAAGGCGGCCGGGTCGGCGGGCTCGGGCGGCAGCGGGACGGCCGGGCGGATGACGTGGACGTCGCTGACGCCGGCCTGACGAAAGCTGATGGCGCTGGCTTCGGTGAGGACGACGGTGCGGTCGGCGAAGACGGCCTGGCGCAGGTCGAGGTCGTCGGCCGGCGGGCTCGGGACGGTGTGGATCGAGCGGCGCCGTGAGAGCGCCAGCGCTGTCTTGGCGACCCGGACGGCGCGCGGGTGGGGCGCGAAGAAGAAGTGGTGCAGAGCCGCGCCGTCGGGCAACAGCAGGCGCGCGGCGAGGCGGGCTTGGGTGACCAGCGGGTGCTGGCGGCCGTCGCCGTAGATGGGCTCGACGGTGACGCGGGCGCCCGGTGGGACCTGACCGCGGCAGCCCATGATGTGGTAGCGAAAGCCGAGGCCGGCCTCGCAGAGGTAGCGGACCAGGACCGAGGTGCCGTTGGTCCACGGCGGCGTGACCGACGGGGACACGATCAACACCTTGGGTGTGTCGTGGGCGCGTCCGAGGCGTAGCCGTGGCCGCAGGGCGTTCATGCGCGGGGGACGCCGGCGACCTGGGTGGCGAGCGCGCGCCAGACGGCCTCTTCGACCGTGCGCACGTCGGCGTCGGCCAGGGTCCGGTCGTCGTGGCCCAAGGTCGCGGAAAACGCCAGGGATTTGCTGCCTGTTTGGAGGCCCGGGCCGCGGTAGACCGACTGGAAGCTCACCTCGCGGATGAGCTCGGGCGAGGCCGAGCGGATGGCCGCGGCGACAGCCTCGGCGCGGACGGGCTCGGCGACGACGACGGCGAAGTCGCGGAAGACCGAGGGGTAGCGGGCCAGGGGGCGGTAGGCGGCGTCGCGCTTTTCGCTCGCGCGCCAGGCGTCCAGGTCCAGCTCGAAGAGGGCGGCGCGGTGGCGGATGTCCAGGGCGCGGACGGTCTGGGGGTGAAGCTCGGCGAGGTAGCCGATGGGCGTGTCGGCGAGCAGCAGCCGGGCTTGGCGCGCCGGGTGGGCCCAGGGCGCGTCGACGCCGCCTTGGGAAAGGGTCAGCGGCGCGCGGCGGATGGCGGCGGCGAGGCCGCGGACCATGCCCGAGAGGCGAAAGAAGAGGGTGGCGTCGGGGTCGTCGCCCAGCGCGGCGTCGGCGATGAGGCCGCCGAGGGTCACCGGCTGGTCGGGCAGGCCGCCGGGGGCGCCCGAGGGCAAAAAGACTCGGCCCAGCTCGAAGATGCCGAGCTCTTCGTCGCGGCGCGAGTTCTTCTCGAGCACGCCGAGCAGGTTCGGGCCGAGGGCGGTTCGCAGGGCGGGCAGCTCGGCGCTGATGGCGTTTCGCAGGCGCAGGCGCGAGGCGGGCACGGCGCCGATGCGCTCGAGCAGGGGCTCGAAGTCGAAGGCGTAGCCGAGCAGCTCGTCGAGGCCGCAGGCCTGGGTCAGGTAGGTGCGGGCCGCGCGCTCGAGGAGCTTCTGGTGGTTCGGGTGCGGCTCTGACAGCGTGATGCTGGGCGGCGTCGGCTCGATGTGGTCGTAGCCGAAGGAGCGGCCGACCTCCTCGATGAGATCGGCCTCGATGGCGATGTCTTTGGTCGCGCGGAAGCTGGGGACGGTGACCTCGAGGACGTCGTCGCCGGCTGGTTGTACGCCGAAGCTCAAGCGGCGCAGCATGTCGGTGATGCGCTCCGCGCCGAGGGTCACGCCCAGGCGGCGGTGCACGCGGTCGACGCGCAGCCGGATGGTCGGCGGCGCGGTCGCCGGCGCGGCGACGTCCATGAAGGCCGAGGTCACGCGGACGCTCGGGCACAGCTCGGCGAGCAGGCGGCAGAAGGCGCGCGAGGCGTCGGAGACCAAGGCGGGATCGAGGGATTTTTCGAATCGCGCCGAGCTCTCGGTGCGCAGGCCCAGGCGGACGGCGGTGCGCCGGATGGTGGCGGCGTCGAAGTTCGCGGACTCCAGCACCACACTCTGGGTGTCGTCGCGGATCTCGGAGTTCTCGCCGCCCATGATGCCGGCCAGGGCCACGCCGCGCTGGGCGTCGGCGATGAGGAGATCGGTGGGGCGCAGGGCGCGCTCGGTGCCGTCCAGGGTCGTAAAGGTCTCGCCGTCGCGCGCGTGGCGCACGACGATGGCGCCGCCGCTCACCTCGCGGGCGTCGAAGGCGTGGAGCGGGTTGCCGAGATCCAGCATCACGAAGTTGGTGGCGTCGACGACGTTGTTGATGGCGCGGGTGCCCACGCGGTGCAAAAGCGCCCGCAGCCACAGCGGGGACGGCGCGATCGACACGCCGGTCAGGGTGACGGCGGAGTAGCGCGGGCAGGCCGTCGGCGCCTCGACGCTCAATGTGAGCGGGCGGTCGCGGGTGTAGGTGACGTCGAGGTTCAGCGGCAGCAGGGGGCGGCCCAGAATCGCAGAGACCTCGCGCGCGATGCCGCGGTGGCCCCAGAGATCCGGGCGGTGCGTCAGGCTCTTGTTGTCGATCTCGAAGAGGACGTCGTCGAGCGGGACGACCGAGATCAGCGGCGTTCCCACAGCGAGGTCCGCGTCCAGGACCATGATGCCGGCGTGCTCGTCGCTGAGGCCAAGCTCGCGCTCGCTGCAGATCATGCCCTGTGAGAGCACGCCGCGCAGGGGCCGCTCGGCGATCTCAAGGTCGCCGATGGTGGTGCCGGGCAGCGCCACGGCGACCTTTTGACCGGCGGCCACGTTGGGCGCGCCGCAGACGATCGACCGCGCCGCACCATCGCCAATATCCACAGTACATGCGGATAGATGGGTGTCAGGGATGGGGTCGCATGTCTGCACCGCACCGACCACGACGCCGTCGAGGCCCTGGCCCAGCCGGTGGATGGCGTCGAGCTCAGCGACGTTCAGGGTGAAGCGGCGGCCCAGCTCGTCGGGGTCGACGCCATCGAGGTCCACGTGGCGGGCGAGCCAGCGAAGTGAGATCAGCATACAGACCCCTACCTGAACTGCGCGATGAAGCGGAGATCACCGCCCGCGAGATGTCGGATGTCCTCGATCTGGTACTTCATCATCACCAGGCGCGAGAGGCCGAGGCCAAAGGCCCAGCCGGACCACTCGTCGGGGTCCAGGCCGCCGAAACGCAGGACGTTCGGGTGCACGAGGCCGCAGGGGAGCAGCTCGACCCAGCCCGATTGTTTGCAGACCGAGCAGCCCGAGCCGCCGCAGACCTGGCACTGGATGTCGAGCTCGAAGCCGGGCTCGACGAAGGGGAAGTAGCCGGGGCGCAGACGCACCGTGACGTCGCGCTCGAAGATGGCGCCCAGCAGCGTCTTCATCGAGTGGATGAGGTTGGCGACGCTGATGTCGCGGTCGATCATCAGGCCTTCGACCTGGTGAAAGGTGTGCTCGTGCGACGCGTCGATGCGCTCGTAGCGGAAGACGCGGCCGGGGAAGATCGCGCGGAAGGGCGGCGCGAAGCTCTGCATGGTGCGGATCTGGCCCGGCGAGGTGTGGGTGCGCAGCAGGTTGCCGCCCTCGAGCCAGAAGGTGTCCTGCATGTCGCGGGCGGGGTGGTCGGCGGGGATGTTGAGGGCCTGGAAGTTGTACCAGTCGGTCTCGACCTCGGGGTAGTCCAGCAGCAAGAACCCCATGGCGCGGAAGACGTCCTCGACGTGCTGGGTGACCTGGGTGACCGGGTGCAGCGCGCCGACGCGGACGGGCGGGCCGGGGAGCGTCGCGTCGAAGGTGGGGTCGTCGCAGAGCGCTGAGATGCGGGCGGCTTCGAGGCCGGTGCGGCGGTCGGCGATGGCGGTCTCGACGGCGCCGCGCACCTCGTTGATGACCTGGCCGACGCGCGGGCGGTCTTGGGGCGCGACGTCCTTCATGCCCTTGAGCACGTCGGTGATGGCGCCTTTTTTGCCGAGGTAGGAGACCTCGAGCTCGCGGAGGGCGGACTCGTCTGGCGCGTGAGCGATGGCCGTGGCGGCTTCGGCGCGCAGGGCTTCGAGCCGGTCGGCCGTGTCGATCATGGGGGCCCCTCCTGGTCGTCGGGGGCGGGAATGTAGCGCCCGAGGTCCCGTGCGTCGAGCGCGATAACGCGGCGGCTGGGCCAGCGCGTGCTAGGCCGGAGCGGGCTCGCCGAGGACCAGGGCGCGGAAGACGTCGCCGCGGTGGGCGTAGCTGTGGAACTGGTCGAAGGACGCGCAGGCGGGGCCGAGCAGAATAGTGTCGCCCGGGGCGGCGACGCGGCGGGCGTGGGCGACGGCTTCGGCCAGGGTCTCGACGACGGTGGCGCGGTCGGGGCCGACGGCCTGGGCGATGGCCCCGCCGGTCTGGCCGAAGCAGATGGCGGCGCGGGCGCGATCGCGGATTAGCGAGCCGAACTCGGTGAAATCCGCGTCTTTGGAGCTGCCGCCGCAGAGCAGGATGAGCGGGCCGTCGATGGCGCGGATCCCGGCGGCGGCGGCGTTGGGGTTGGTGGCCTTGGAGTCGTCGATCCAGCGGAGGCCGTCCTCGGTCGGGACCGGCTGCAGGCGATGGGCCAGCGGGGCGTAGGCCATCAGGGCGCGGCGGGTGACCTCGGCGGGGATGCCGAGGGCGGCGGCGGCGAGGGCGGCGGCGAGGGCGTTCTGGACGTTGTGCTCGCCCAGGAGCGGCAACTGCGCGCGGCTCATCAGGGTCGCGCCGTGGACCACGAGGCGGCCGTCCGCCAGGT
Source organism: uncultured Myxococcales bacterium (assembly GCA_964577445.1). Lineage (GTDB taxonomy): Bacteria > Myxococcota_A > UBA9042 > PHBI01 > JACKFB01 > JACKFB01. The sequence continues at coordinate 2,697 of CAZNZH010000022.1, read as the reverse complement.
GAGCCGTGGCGGTCAGGTCGGTCAGGGAGAAGGTCTCGACCCTGGGGCCGACGGGCCTGGGCCAGCGGGCGATGTGCGGGTCGTCGCCGTTGAGGATGACGGTGTCGCCGGCGCGCATGTGGCTGTAAACACGGCGCTTTGCGGCTTGGTAGGGCTCGAACCCGCCGTGGTAGTCGAGGTGGTCCTCGGCGATGTTGGTCACGATGGCGACGCGCGGGCGAAACGTGTCGCAGGTCGTCAGTTGAAAGCAGCTCACCTCGGCGACGACCACGTGGTCGGCCGTGAGCTCGTCGAGGCCTTCGCAGAGCGGGTTGCCGAGGTTTCCGCCCACGAAGGTGGGGCGGCTGGCGGCGGCGACGATCGCGCCGAGCATGGTCGTGGTCGTGCTCTTGCCGTCGGTGCCCGTGATGGCGGCGACGGTGGCGGGTGACAGACGCCAAAACAGCTCGACCTCGCCTATGGATTCCGACGCGAGGGCGGCGATCTCGGCGCGCACGGGCGAGACCTCGGGGATGCCGGGGCTGAGCACCGCGATGTCGCCGGGGCGCGGCGCGTTGGTGCCCGCTTGGAAGGCGACCGACGCGTGGAGGCTCGCCGGTCGGGCTGCGTCAGGCCGGGCCTCGACCAGGCGCACGTCGCCGCCGCGCGTGGCCAGCGCGTTGGAGGCGGCCACACCGCTGCGGCCGGCGCCGACGACCGTGAAGCGCCTCCCGGCGACGTCGAAGCTCACGCCTCACCCGCGCGCGCCCGCAGCTCTTCAACGTAGCGGTCGGCCAGGCGAAAGAGGTCGTCGCCACCGAAGAAGACGACCTGCTCGCCATCTCTGACCTCGGCGTGCAGGTACTCGGTGATGGCGTCCATCTCTTGGATGTAGGTGACCTTGGGGCCGCGGCTGCGGATCTTCTCGCAGAGGTACTCGGTGTCGATGCCCGGGATCGCCAGCTCGCCCGCGGTGTAGAGCTCGGTGATGACGGTCTCGGACGCGTCGTGGAAGGCCTCGGCGTAGTCTTCCTGGAGGTAGTGGATCATCGTGAATCGGTAGGGTTTGAAGACCGCGGTGAGGCGGCGGCCGTCGGCCGAGGCGGCCTCCAGCACGCGGCGGATGCCGGTCGGGTGGCTGATGTAGTCCTTGATGACGCGGCGGTGGCCGGCTTCGACGACCGTGAAGCGGTTCTCGAGGCCGTGAAAGCTGGCGTAGGCGCGTTGGATGGCGCCCAGCGACACGCCGAGATGCAGCCCGGCGGCGATGGCGGCCAGGGCGTTGTCGAGGTTGTAGAGGCCGGGCAGCGCCACCTCGACGCGCCCGCGGGCCTCGCCGCGCACCCACAGCTCGAAGTCCGAGCGCATGGGTTGTAGGCGAACGTCGCGCGCTTGGACGTCAGCGCCGTCGGCTCGCCCGAAGGTGGTCACCGCGACGTTGATGCGCTCGATCAGCGAGGCGGCACCTGGATCGTCGCGATTGACGACGACGTGCTCAAGCCGCGGGTTGTCGGCCAGCGCGCTGACGACGGTGTCCTGGATGTGCTCGAGGCTGTCGTAGTAGTTCAGGTGGTCGGCCTCGAGGTTGTTCAGCACGACCACGGTCGGGTGGACGTGGCGGAGCGAGCCGTCGCTCTCGTCGACCTCGGCGACGATGAGGCTGCCGTCGTTGAGCCGCGCGTTGAGGCGGCCGAAGTCGTGGAGCATGCCGCCGATGATGAAGGCGGGGTTCTGCCCGTCGTGTTCGAGCAGCCAGGCGATACCGCTACAGACGGTGCCCTTGCCGTGGGTCCCGATGACGCCCAGGGCGACCTTGTGGCGCTCCAAGATGGCGCCGAGCAGCTCGGCGCGGTGACGGACCGGGATGCCGCGCTCGCGGGCGGCGACCAGCTCGGGGTTGGTGTCGGGGACGGCGGTCGAGTAGACGACGAGGTCCGCGCCGTCGATGAGCTTCGCGTCGTGGCCGATGGTGACCGTCGCGCCCTCGGCTTGCAGCGCCTCGGTGAGCTGCGACTGGCGCACGTCCGAGCCGGTCACGTCGTAGCCAAGCGCCATGAGCGCCCGGGCCACACCCGAGACGCCGATTCCGCCGATGCCGATGAGATGCACTCGGCTGACCCCGTTCAACATCGCTGCCTCCTCCCCGTGAACGCGCGGGATGATGCCGCCGCGCGGCCGGACACGCCAATATCACGGGCTCGGGGGCAGCGGCTCATCGGGGTCCGCAGGTGCGTCAGCGGGCGGCGGCTCGTCGCCGGCGCGGCCTCTGCGGGCGCGGTGGGCGGCGAGGCGTGCGGCGTCGCGGATCGGAACCAGCGGGTGGCCAACAGCGAGGGCGTCGAGGTAGCGGGCGGCCTCTTCGCCGCCGATGTCGCCGAGCGCGTTGAGCGCGGTGAGGTGGCGCTCGGTGTCGGAGCCCTCGGTCATGCGGGCGAGGGCGGCCAGCACCTCGTGGCGCGAGTCGCGGATGAGGCCCAGGGCAGCGCTCGCCCGGAGCGCGGTGACGTTATCCTCGCTGCTGGTGAGGCGGACGAGATCGGGGACCGCCACGGTGAGCTTGCGCTCGCCGGCCTCAGACGCCGCCTCCATCAAGAGGCCGGGGCGGGTCTCGTGGGCCAACACGTCGAGGACGCGCGCGTCCGCCGCGTGCCGCATCAGCACCTGGCCGAGCAGGCGCGCCGCGAGCTGCGGCGCGACCTCGGCCAGCAACGCGCGCAG